>CALLKH010000167.1 GCA_938008425.1 uncultured Planctomycetaceae bacterium
CAGGTGGCATGCCGAAGCGCAGCGCCCGGCATGGCGATGATCGGAATACCGACCACGATCAGCCTGGCGTCGTCAATCGCAGATGCAGCAGCGGATACGGCCGGCCCTGGTCATCCAGGGGGGATCGCCCCTCCACGACGAACCCGCAGGATTCGTAGAACGCGCGAGCGGCCGTGTTCTGCTCGTTGACATCGACGGTGAGTTCGCCGCAGAGCGACCGGGCGTGCTCGACCAGCCGACGGCCGCCGCCCTGCCCCTGAAATTCGGGGGCGAGGAAGAGCGATCCCATTTTTCCAGGCGCGCCGGCCGCCGTCCCGCCCGCCAGGCCCATGAATCCCATGATCGTGCCGTCGTCGCGGCACAGGACCCAGAAGGTGGTCGCATCGGAGGCGAGGTAGTCGCGAACCTGTGGCGTCAGGGTGACGATGTCTGCCTCGGAAAGGAAGGCGTGCGTGGCTCGAACCGAGCGCTCCCAGAGATCAAGCAGCGCGTCGCGATCCGCCGAAACCGCAAGCCGAATCTGCATGGGTTGGATGGGTGTGGGTCGCGTCATCAGTCCGTCGGCAGCGAAACTCCCCTGTGACGCGGGGGGCCGCCTCTTTCGCAGTTGGCGGTCGGCAGTGGCCAATCGGCAAGTGGCAATACGCTATTCGCTGTTCGGCCCAATCGCTCAAATCGCCTCCCGAACCCGTAAACAGCTCGCCAACAGCGCCTCCAGCTGCTCCAGCGGAAACACCGTCGCCGCGTCGGACTTCGCCTGGTCCGGGTTGTCGTGAATCTCCACGAACAGCGCATCCGCGCCGGCCGCCATGGCCGATCGGGCGAGCAGCGGAACGTATTGCCGCAGCCCGCCGGAGGAGGTGCCGAGGCCGCCGGGGATCTGGCAGCTGTGCGTCGCGTCGAAGACCACCGGGGCGAACGCCTGCATGATTGGAATGCAGGTCATGTCGTTCACGAGTCGGCCATAGCCGAAGAAGGTGCCGCGATCGGTGAGCAAGACGCGCGAGTTGCCCGCCTCGTTGACCTTGTTCACCGCCTGATTCATCTGGTCCGGGGCCATGAACTGGCCCTTCTTCACGTTGACCGGCTTGCCCGTTTTCGCGGCCGCGACGAGCAGATCGGTCTGCCGGCAGAGGAACGCGGGAATCTGGATGATATCGCAGACCTCCCCCACCGCCGCCGCCTGATCCTCGACGTGAATGTCCGTCACGACCGGCACGCCGAGTTTCCTCCGAACCTCGGCCAGCGTCTTCAGGCCCGACTCCGTCCCGGGACCGCGAAAGCCGTGGATGCTGGTGCGGTTGGCCTTGTCGAAGCTGCACTTGAAGACGTAATTGATGCCGAGCTTCCGGCAAACCTTCATGGCCGTCTCGCCGACGCGAAGGCAATGATCGGTGGATTCGATCACGCACGGCCCGGCCAATAGCGCGAGCGGCCGGCCGTGGCCGATCTGAAACGGGCCGATGTCAACGGGAGGCGTTCGGGGGAATTCGGGAATGCCGGGCATTCGGGTCCTTTCAGCTCGGGCGGATGACGCGGCGGCGATTGACGCGACAAATCGCAGGCCGCCAGTTCGCGCTTCGGTCCAATTCGGGATGATACCGCTGCATGAAAAGCGCGGCAAAACGGCGGCGGTTCACCAGTAGCTCGAAGGCGGGAGCGGCTTGATCAGGCCTTTGGCGTCGAAGTTCGCGGCGGCGGGAGCGGGCAGGCCGCCGAGATGCGAGCGTTCGTTCAAACAGACGAGAGAACTTACCCCGGCGTGTAAGCGGAGGGCGTTCACCGCCGCGTTGTCGATGATGAAGCGGAACGACGGGCCGGGCGTGTTGGTCAGCCAGGCGTCGATCAGCCGGGCGATCGGGCTGCCGTGGCTGATGACCAGGACCCGATTGTCGTCGGCCGTCCAGCAGGATTTGAGATAGCCGGCCATCCGCTGCATCCGGTCGCAAAGTTGCGGCAGCGTCTCATCGACGGGGACCCATTCGAAGGGCGCATCGTGATCGGGACAAGGCTGAACCTCGGCAAATTGACCTGCGAGCGCTTCGATCGTCGGTAGATGGGTCTGGTCGGTGCTGCCGAGGGGCAGGTGGTGGTGCTCGCAGAGGTCCGGCCGGATTCGGATGGGGAGTTTCAGCGCCCGGGCGATCGGCAGCGCGGTCTGGATGCATCGCAGAAAGGGGCTGGAGTAGATCGCGTCGAAGTCGAACCCGGTCAACAGGCCCGCGAGCATGTTGGTTTGGTCCACGCCGAGCGGCGACAGCCCCGAGTTCAGCCCGGCGCGCTTGTCCACGTTGGCCTGTGATTCAGCATGTCGAACGGCGTAAAGCAGCACGGTGAGAATCTCCACAGTCGCGTCAGCGCGTGTTAGAAAGGGAATCGGCGAAGGCGTCAAGATTGCGGCGTCCGGCCCGACTCGACTGCCGCTGTGAAAAGTGGAGAACGCCGTGTTGATTCGAGGCGATTCAGGACAAACCGGATCACCGGTCGCCGTCTATTACGGTTGACATTGGACTTCGCGCGATTTATCGTGGATTCGTTGCATTACGGACCCTTGCAACGCAACCGCGCGTGTCATCGCGCAATCGATACAGGGAGGTATGACCATGTCTAGAGCACGTCGGATCGCTGCCGCGCTGCTCCTCGTCGTTTCCATCGCCACCGCTGACTCCTTCGGCCAGACCAACCCGGCGCCCGGTGCAACCGGCGCGGCATCCGGATTTCCCTGGGAAGGCGAAGTCACCGGCACCAACGTGCGGGTGCGAAGCGGCGCCGGCACCGACTGGTACGCGACGACCAAGGTGAACACTGGTGATCGCGTGCTCGTCGTCGGCGAACAGCACGGCTGGTACGAAATCGCCTCCCTGCCGCGAAGCTTCAGCTACATCGACATGGCCGAGGTCGAGCGCCTTCCCGGCGGCCAAACGGCGCGCGTGAAGCGCGACCGCACCTTCGTCCGCGCCGGCAGCGAACTCAACCAGAGCAAGTCGACGACGCAGGCGATGCTCAACCAGGGCGCGATCGTCGAGGTCATCGGCGAGATCGACGGCTTCTTCAAGATCAAGCCGCCCGTTGGCGCACACCTCTACATCAGCAAGGATTACGTGCGGCCGATCGCCGCCAATCTGCGAACCGGCATGGCGGAGCGATACAAGGCGGCCACAGTGGCTCTGAACGACACCGCCGCAAATCGCCCCAGCCCGACTGCCACGCCGACCACGACCACGCCACCCGCCACCGATCCGCGTACGGCCGATCCTTCTGCCGTCGCCGCGAAGAACACGCCGGGACAGCCGTCGGGATCGTCGCTCTCGACGGTGCAGCCGATGGGCGCAGCAACGACGGATGACGTGGACGAGGCAGGCGAAGACGACACCCCCGAGATGATCGGCATGGAAGGCGCCGATCCGTCGGACGGCTTTGACCCGACGGCCGACGTTGACGCCCCGCTGAAGACCGATCCGAGCATTCAGGCCCTCAAGGGCGGCGCCAACGCAACCGGCCGACCCGAAGTGAGTGCCGCACCGATGTCAGAATCGCGTGGCCGCTACCAGGCGCTGCTCACGGCCGCCGAAAGCGATCTCAACGCGATGATGCTGCTGCCGCTCGCCGATCGCGATATCGACACGGTCATCAGCCGCTACCAGGAAATCGCCGCGCAGACCGAGGAGCGCGTGCCGGCCGAGTACGCCGCGATTCGAATCTCCCAGTTGAAGGCGATGTCGGACGTTCGCAAGATTCGTGCCGAAGCCTCTATGGAAGCGGGCGAACTCGACGACTTCAAGGCTCGAATGACCAGCGAGCGCATGAAGATCATGCGAACCCGCGCTGAAAAGGTCACCGAAAAGTTCGATTTCGTCGGCCAACTGCTGAAGAGCCATGCCTTCGCCCCCGAAAAGCGACGCTATCGCCTCGTGGACCCCAAGCGGCAGACCACGATCGCCTACATCGACATTCCCCGTGACGTCACCGAGAACGTCGAATTCATGATCGGCCGCACCGTCGGCATTCGCGTCGCCGGCCGCCGATACAGCCAGGCAGCGCGGATTCCCATCGCCGTCGCGGCCAGCCTGACGGACCTGACGCCGCCGGCGGATTCCGGCGCACCACTCGGCGCCGACACACCGGGCGGCGCACCGAATTCAATCATGCCGCCGGAGCTTGGGGACGAGGAGCCGATCGACGAAGGGGCTGAAGATGTCGGCACTCCGCAGGCCTCCGGTTCGAATTCGACGGCCCGCCCCCTAGCGTCAAATACGAACCCCGGTTGAAATCCCTGACGACGGCATCGGCCGGAGCATCGATTGCGACGACTCGCGTACATAGCGACAGAAGGTCTTGCTGCGCCTGAATTTCCCGCCCCTTCCAAACCTCAGCCGTTTTTCTAATCAATAAGCGCCGGTCGGCGTATAATGTGTGAATGGAAGCGGGCGCCGTTTTCGCGGTGGATTCGGCCCCAATCCGGGAATTCGTCGCCCGATCGGTCGACGGAAGGAAGGACCCCAGACGTGGTGTATTACTTTGTCATGGCGGAAGACGGCAGCCGTTACGGACCGGCCGACATCGACACGCTGGTTCAGTGGACGCGCGAAGGGCGAATCCTGGGCCACACCACGCTGATCGAGCGCGGCACCGAGCGGACGCTCAGCGCCGACGAAATCTCCGCGATCAACGCGGAATTGCGGCGGATGACCGGCTCACCGCAGGTGGCGGTGGAGCGAGATGCGCGCCCTTCGAATGAAGCGCCGACGATGTCCTCGCCGGGCGGACCGTTCCATCAACCCTTTCCGCAGAATCCCGCCGCCGGCCGGGTGCCGACGGCCGCCGGATCACCCCCGCCGATTCCGACTGTCCCGGGCCCGACGCCGATTCCCTACGCTGATCGGATCGCGGCGCTTCGCCATGCCGCCAGCCCGATCAGCTCCCGCAGCAAGATCGTCGCGGGCCTGCTCGGCATCTTCCTCGGGCAGCTCGGCATTCACCGGTTTTACCTGGGCTACACGGGAACCGGGCTTTTCATGCTGCTCATCACGGTATTCGCCGGGGGCGCGACCGGCGGCGCAAGTTGCGGACTGATCTGGCTCTGGGGCTTCATCGAGGGCGTCATCTGCCTGTGCGGCGGCATGCGCGACGTCGATGGGCTTGAGTTGAGCAACTGACGACGGGGGCTGAACTCCGCCCTTATACTGTCGCGGATGTCACGTTTTTCATTCGACATCGCCGACGAACGGCGGCTTTATCAGCAGGGAATCACCCTCTTCAATGATCAGGAGTACTTCGCCGCGCACGACGCGTGGGAGGAAGTCTGGAGCGAGGTGCAGCATCGCCGTCGCGAACAGTTTTATCGCGCGATTATTCGCGGCGCGGTTTCGCTGGTTCTCCTGCAAAGCGGCCGGGCGGTCGGGGCGCGACAGGTCTTCGTTGACTGCATCGACACCTTCGAAGGCCTCGGCCCGATCTTCATGGGCCTCGACATCCCCCGCCACATCGAACAACTTCGCCACGCGCTGCATCCCGCGTTGGTCGATCTTGAAGCCACGAATGTGAGAATCGAGCCGGAACGCCTCTTCAAAATGGAGCTGATCTACGACCCGTTCGAAACTTCACCGAATGGCGAGGAGCTGGCGGAGTCGTGAAGCGCCGGATCGGTGCGCATGAGAAAGCCCCCTCTTCGGGGGCTCGAAGAAAAATTCTAATTCATACAAATCGACGCGATCGCGCCGATCGGAAGCCGGCGCTCAGCCGCGCCGAATCGCATCGAGATCGGCCGTCTATTTCCCAGCGCCGGGCAGCTTGGCGAGATCCTCGCCATGCCAGAGCACAAAATCCCGCGTCGTGGTCTCGTAGCTGTACGCGATCATACGTCGCGCAGCCGCGTCGATCACATAGACGAGTTCGGAATTCTGTGTGAACTGCCCGGTGACGAGAATGTAGTCGCCGCCGCGATCAATCTGGCCGATGGCGTAGGCGGGTGTGCTGCCGGTCATCGAGACGACGATCAGGCCGACGAAGAGAATCGTGGCGGTGATGGACAGCACGCCGATGATGAAATTTCGATTGTCGTTCATATCGCAACTCCTGCCGAGTCGATGATTTCTTAGTTTCCGCCCCGGAAATCGCGCTGCAAGTCGCGATAGCCGACATGAAAGAGCCGACGATTGTTCTGGTCCCGGTTGGGCACGAACACATGAAGACGGCGCTGCGCCAGATCGAGGATGTAGAGCGCGTCCACGCCATCGCGAATTTCGCCGGCCACCACCGCATAGTTCTGGCCGAGCGGAGCGGCCTGGGCATATGCCGCGGGCGGCTTCCATGCGCTGAGAATCAGAACGGCCGCGAGGCAGAGATTCAGCCCCACGAGTAGGACGACAATTCCGCGCTTAGACATCTGGAAGACCTCCGATCGGGCCGGCATGTCTGGAACGAATGCGATCACGGGACGCAAGACGTTCTCCGCCCTGATTCACTTATAGGTCGGATTCGGAGTTTTTGCAAGAATTCCGCCGCTTTTCGCGGCAATGGGCGGCATCCACCCCCGCCCGACGCCGATCAGTTGGCCGTCGGTGCGAAACGAATTGTATGCTTGATGCGGTGTACTCGGTCGGGACGTGGGCAGGTTCCATCCGCAATCGGAACCGATTCCGGCGAGGACGACGACTAGGCCGATCATCCGCTCTTTTTGAAGGCGGGTGCCGAGCCGAAGCACTGCAACGTCTTGAGAGTCGTGGGGAACGTGAAAATGAACAAGCTCATTCCACAGATTCGTTTTTTCCTCAGGGATGAGGCTGGAGCAACGGCAACGGAGTATGCAGTCATGTTGGCGCTGATTATCGTGGTTTGCATCACCGCGATTTCAGCGCTGGGTGAGAAAACATCGACCATGTTTGTCGATATCGAGAGCGCCCTGCCTTAGTCAACCGCCCGGACCTCGGCCGCATCAGTCCTTCACGCGCTTGCTGGGCATGAAGCCGATGCCCATCGCAACGGCGATAAAGAGGAACGCGCAGATGTATTCGACGAGCGGACGGGCATACTCAAGCGGCTTGATATTGTCCGGCTTGATGTCGGTACCTTCAGGAACAATCTGCGCGAACGCCGGCACGGCAGTGATCGCCACCAACAGTCCGACAGCAATGATCAATCGGCGGAGCATGCAAACCTCCAGGGAACGACGCCTCCAGGCAGCGAGGCTGTCTCAAACCGAGTATGACACCAACGCAGAAATTATACCGCGTCGGCCCCATCCGGACCAACTCCTCCAACCGTCAGTAGATTCCACGGCCCTAACAGGGCGCCGCGGGCCAGGATGACTCCAGCCGCCGGGTGATACCCCGGAACTGCTCCTGCGGCACCCAGACCGTGCCCCAGCGCTTCGACCGCGGACGCTGACAGGTCAGGTAATCCTTCAGCGTCACCAGCCAGAAGCTATACCGGCGGCCGGCAAAGATGAACGTCTCGTCGCCCTCCGGCGGAAACAGGGGTTCCTCCCCCGTAATCCAGTACGCAAACACGAACATGGCGATGTATTCAGGACCGAAAACGTCCTGCCACGCCCCGAGGCCTTCCAAGTCCGCCGCAGTGACCCACGACTTCATCTGCACGTCGCCGTCATGAACACCGCGCAAAACCTTGCGGCCTTTCACATCGACGAGGCAGGCATGATCCCCCGGTGGATAGACGATGTAATCGAAAATCTTGGCGGCGGAGCGCGATTTGGCGAAGTGTTTCACGTCCTCGATCGCGACGCAGGGTGTGCCGCGACGGGCAAGATAGCCTTCGAAGGCCATCTCGTAATGGCTTCGTCGAACGTTCATGCTCGGCCCCGTGAGGTCGCCGGCCGAACCCGGCGACTAGGCCGTATGTTGCAGGAATTCGGCCGGTCGTGTCAACAGGTCGGCATAGGGGATCTCGCGGGACTCGCCCTTGGCCATTGCCTTGATCTGAACCGAACCGCGTGAGAGGGTCTCATCGCCCAAAATGACGACGATCGGACACCCCTTCTTGTCCGCCGCCTTGAGCTGCTTGCCCAGCGCCTGCCGGGCATAGCTGAACTCGGCCGTGATGCCCGCGCGGCGGATCGAGGCGACCAGCGAATGCAGCCGGCCGCGAAGCCCGTCCGCCGCATCGGCAACAAAGACGCCGCGCCCTGTCCGGGCATCCGTCAAGAGGCCGCGATCCTTCAGCATCAGCGACAGCACGACGTCCCCCATGCCGAACCCCACCGCCGGCTCCTTTGACTTGCCGAGCTTGCCGAGCAGATCGTCGTAGCGCCCGCCGCCGCAGATGGCCCGTTCGCTTTCGCCGCGGTCGAAGAATTCAAACACCGGTCCCGTGTAATAGGCCAGCCCGCGGACGACCCGCATGTTGAACCGGCAGTAGTCGGGAATCCCGAATTCATTCAGGGTGTCGAACAGTCGCGACGTTTCATCAAATGCCGAGTCCAGCTCCGCGCTTGCCGTCGCGAACTTTGACGCGGCCGTTCGGACGCCGTCGATCGTCTGCGTGCCAAGCAGGTCCATCAGCGCCGAGAAGGCGATGTGTGACTCATACCGCTCGCCCCAACGCCGGGCGAGTTCCGCCTCGTCGATCTTGCCCGCCTTGTCGAGAATCGCATACGCGCCGGCGTGGCCGTCGGCCGGTATGCCCGCGGCCGCGAGCAGCGCGGCGATGAGCCGCCGGTTGCTGATGTGAACCGCGAAGTCTTTCTCAGTCAGGCCGAGATCACGCAGCGCCTCGACGCCGGCAAGGATGCACTCGGCGTCGGCCGTCACGTCGGCCGTTCCGATGACGTCGATGTTCCACTGGTAAAACTCGCGGAGCCGCCCGCGCTGCACGTTCTCACCGCGAAAGAGCCGCGGCATGCAGAACCACTTGATCGGCTTCGACAGCGCATTGATCTTCGCCGCGACCATGCGGGCAAGCGTCGGCGTCATCTCGGGCCGAAGCGCCAGTTCCCGCTGCCCGCTGTCGGTCAGGCAGAAAAGCTGGCCAACGAGTTCATCGCCGCTCTTCTCACGGTAGAGTTCCAGGTATTCCAGCGTCGGGCCTTCGTACTCCTCGAAGCCATGCCGCAGCGACGCGCTCCGCCAAGCATCGAAGATCCGCTGAAGCGGTGCGTACTGCTCGGGGTAGAGGTCCCGGGTGCCTTTGACTGCCTGGATGGTGCTCATGAAGTGTCTCGACCGCGGGGGGCATTCTTCCCGGGGGGCTTTCTGTTGATCGGCCTCTGAAGCTCGACCGGCCGATTCTAGAAATCGCCGGAAGGAGCGTCAAACCGCCTCCCGCCTCTTCGCGCCACGAACCCCACGGTATATTGTCAAACAGCCTAACACCGCGCGGCCGATCGATCGCGCGGATTCGCTCAGACGGGTTTCGCCGAGGCAGGCCGCAACATGCGTGTGATCGCCGGACAATATCGAGGCCGCACCCTTCAAAGTCCGCCGGGACTCGGCACGCGCCCCATTCTGGACCGGGTGAAGGGCTCGCTCTTCGACTGGCTCGGTTCGCGGCTCGCGCTGCCCGGACATCTGCCGCCGGTCAATGTCTGCGACATGTTCTGCGGCGGCGGCAGCCAGGGCATCGAGGCGATGTCGCGCGGCGCGGCGTTCTGCGCCTTCATCGAATCCGATCCCGTCGCGCTCAAGTGCCTTCGCGAAAACCTGGCGACGATCAAGTTGTCATCCGGGGTCGCCGTCGTGGCCAAGACCGCCGAGACCGCAACCGCCAAGCCACCGGACAGCCGGGGATTCTCCATCGTCTTCGTTGATCCGCCCTTCAAGCTCAGCGAAAACGTGACGCCGGGAACCGTCATGGGCCAGGTGATCGCAAGACTCGGCAACCAGATCCCGGTCGAGCCGGACGCACTCGTTCTGTGGCGTCACGACGAGGCCTGCAAACTTCCCGCCACGCTCCCCGGCGGCTGGACGTGCACCGACTCCCGCTCGTGGGGGACCAACGCCATCACGCTCTTCGAACGCGTCAGCGCGGAGGGCGCCGGATGAGCGACACGCCGCAGAAATCCAGCGGAAAGCATCCGCGCGAGCGCGAGATGGAATCCGCCGCAACCTCGATCGTCGAAACGCTACAGCAGGCCGGACACATCGCCTACTTCGCCGGCGGATGCGTGCGCGACCTCGTGATGGGTCGACCGCCGCACGACTTTGATGTCGCAACCTCCGCACGACCCGAGCAGGTGGTCAAACTCTTTCGTCGCACGCGGCAGGTCGGCGCGGCATTTGGCGTCGTGCTCGTGAATGTAAAAAAGCTGGCCGTCGAGGTCGCCACGTTTCGCACCGATCATGAATACACCGATGGCCGTCATCCCACCGGTGTGACCTTCAGCAGCCCCGAGGAAGACGCCCAGCGGCGCGACTTCACGATCAACGGCATGTTCTACGATCCGATCCGACGCGAGATCATCGACCACGTCGGCGGCCGGCCGGACATCGCGGCGCGGCTCATCCGCGCCATCGGCGAACCCGAACGGCGATTCACCGAAGATCATCTGCGCCTGATGCGGGCGGTTCGATTCGCCGGGCGGTTCGACTTCGACATCGAGCCGGAAACCTGGGCGGCCATGATTCGACATGCGGCTGACATTCGCCGAATCAGCCCCGAGCGTGTGCGAATGGAATTGGAGTTGATGCTCGCGTCGCCGGATCGGGCGAAGGCGGTGGATCGACTGCATCGGAGCGGAATACTCCGGCACCTGTGGCCACAGGCCGACGCGATCGTTACCTGCATCGAGCCGGCCATTCAGCGTCTGGTTGCGCTTCCCGAAGCTGCGTCGTTTGAACTCGCGTTCGCTGCGATGCTGGCCGACTTGAAGCCCGACGTCGCACGTGCTGCGCTCTTGGCGCTACACGCGAGCAACCAATCCATCGTTCGCGTCTGCTGGCTGCTCAATCACCAGCGCGATTTCGACGATCCCGCCCGGCTCGATATGGCGGACCTGAAATTCCTGATGGCCAGCCCCGGGTTCGACGACCTGACGAATCTCGCGGCGGCCAGAATCGCGGCTGAATCGGCACCAACCGACGCGCTCGAAGAGATCAAGTGTCGATCCCGCGCGATTCGGCCGGAAGACGTGTCGCCGGCGCCCATGGTTGATGGAAACGATCTGAAGGCGATGGGACTTCAGCCCGGTCCGATCTACAAACGCATCTTGGATCAGATCTATCGCGCGCAGCTAAACGGCGAACTGAATTCACGCGAATCGGGGCTCTCGATGGCGAGCCGTCTCTCGGCCCATCCGCCCGCAGGCTGAGCAAGATCGTAATTCGTCTTGCTCGGGTCGCGCTCTACTTCTTCTTACCGGACAACCGCTTCTTGATCAGCTTCGAAGCCGTCGAGAGCTCCTCTTCCGTTTTGAACGCCACATAGAAGACATTCTTCTTGCCGACGGTGGCCGCCGACGCGCCGCGAACATTGATCCCCGCCGCCGCAACGCAACGGGTGATGTCGGCGCCAAGCCCCGCTCGATCGGGGCCCTCGATCCTCAACGAGTGCATGCCGGCTGCCGGCACCAGCCCGACATCGACAGCCGCCTGCTTCTGCTTCTTGCCGCTGATGGGCGCGACGTACACCCGCGAAGTCGTCTCGTTCACCCGCCGGGCGACAAGAAACTCCAGGTTGGCGTCCGCCGCGGCGAGTGCCTCGAGAACGCGGGCCAGCTTTTCCGGCCGGTTGACGAAATCACCCGCCCAGACATCGATCTTCTTCAACGTATATGACATCGGTCCACTCCGAATGAATTGCCGAATTGACCACGCATCGCCGACGTGCGAGGGTAATATACACCGGGAAGAAAGTCATGCGAGAGCCGCAGATTCAGCGAGGATCGCTAGGGACCGCAAGCCGATGGAGAACCTCCCGCCGCAACTCCTGATTTCCGCCTACGCCCAGGGCGTGTTTCCGATGGGGTTCGGGTCGGAGATCCGCTGGTACTCCCCCGATCCGAGGGGGATCATTCCGCTCGATGGCTTTCATGCTGCCAAGTCGCTGCTGCAAACCTGCCGCAGCGGGAAGTTTGAGATTCGAATCAACACGGCCTTTCGTGAGGTCATGACGGCCTGCGCCGATCGCCCGGATGATTCCTGGATCACACCGGCCATCATTAATTCCTATTGTCGATTGCACG
The DNA here is from genome assembly GCA_938008425.1 of uncultured Planctomycetaceae bacterium. Taxonomy (GTDB): domain Bacteria; phylum Planctomycetota; class Phycisphaerae; order UBA1845; family UTPLA1; genus JADJRI01. The sequence goes on from CALLKH010000167.1 coordinate 12,137, forward strand.
AGATGGGGTTCGCCCACAGCGTGGAGGCCTGGCGGGAAGGTCAACTGGCCGGCGGGCTCTACGGCGTCGCCCTCGGCGGCGCGTTTTTCGGCGAGAGCATGTTTCATCGCATGCGCGACGCGAGTAAAGTTGCACTCGTGGCACTGGTCGAGCGGATGAAATCGCGCGGATTCACCCTGCTGGACAGCCAGTTCACCACACCGCACCTGGAGCAGTTTGGTGCGATCGAAATCCCAAAGGCCGAGTATCTCGCGCGCCTGGCGGCGGCGCTGTCGATCGACGCCTGCTTCGCCGACCACCCGCCCG
>CALLKH010000168.1 GCA_938008425.1 uncultured Planctomycetaceae bacterium
GACGCGGTGTGGGTCGATGCCGATCATGACGGCGATCTCGATCTGCTTTGCGCGGGCGCCGAGGGTCCTGCCCTGTGGCAAAACAACGGCAACGCGACATTCAAGAACATCACGAGCGATTTGAAGCTGCCGTCGCTTGGTGGGGTGGTGGGTGTGGCCGCCTTCGACATGGATGCGAACGTCGGCGTGGATTTTCTGATCGCACGCGGCGATGAGCCGTCGCGGGTGGTGGAAAATCTCCGGGCGGGGCGATTCGGTCTCCTGCCAGACGCCGCGTCGCCGTGGCCGTCGGCGCGACAGGTGCTGGCGGAGGATCTGGACCACGATGGGAAAGGGGACGCGGTTCTCATTTCGGCGGATCGCGCGAGCACCATTCGATCAGGATCGAAGGCGCGGCAGGATTTCAAGATTGAAGGAATGAAGGCGTCCGGTGGGGCCTTTGTGGATTTCGACAACGATGGCTGGGTTGATCTGGTGGTCTACGGCCGTGCGGGCGAGGGCGGATCAGGGGTTCGAATTTTTCGGAATATGCAGGGAACGAACTGGGAGGATGTCACAACTGCGGCATTTCTCGCCGTGCTGCCCGCGAAGGATGTCGCCGGGGTCACTGCGGTCGACCTCGACCTGGACGGCGACAGCGATCTGCTGCTGGCGCTGGCCGGCGGGGGCGTCATGACGCTTCAGAACGAGGGCGGCGATGCGAATCGCCAGCTCAAGTTGCGTCTGACTTCGCAGAAGACCAATCCCAGCGGCATCGGCACGCATGTTGAAGTTCGATCGGCCGGTTTCTTCACGACGCGAGGTGTGACGTCGCCGGTGATTGAAATCGGCCTCGGCCGCGCGGAGGCGCTCGACGCCATTCAAACCGTGTGGACGAACGGCGTGGTGGACAACGAAGTGAAGCCGACGCTGTCGAAGCGGCCGCTCGTCATCATTGAAAAGAACGTCGCAACGGGTTCGTGCCCGTTTCTCTATGCGTATGACGGCGAGAGATTCGGATTTGTGACGGACCTGCTGGGCAACGCGCCGGTGGGACTGCCGGTGTCGCGGGAAAAAATGCTGGCGGCGGATCCCGAAGAGTTCGTCGTGATCGGCGGAGACGATCGGCTGAAGGCGAAGGACGGCAAGTACCAGCTCGAAGTGACGAGCGAGTTTCGAGAGGTGCTCTATCTTGACATGGCGCTCCTGGTTTCGCTGGACCACGCGCCGGAGGTCGAGGTTCACGTGACTGACAAGCTGATGCCGCCGCCGTTTCCCAAGTCTGAGGTGTGGATGCTCGGCGATCGGATCCCCATCGCGTCGGTGGTCGGCGACGACGGCGTGGATCGCACCGAGGCGCTTCGGGAGCTCGACGGCAGGTTCGCAGAGCCGGGCGAAAAGCTGCCGCCGCCGATCATCGGCATGTGCAAGCCGCTGGCACTGACCCTTGAGTTCGAAAAAGAGATTCCGCGAACCGAGCCGGTGCTTGCGCTGACCGGCTGGCTGCAATACGGCGATGCGAGCGTCAACATCAACATGTCGCAGAACCCCGGGTTGAAGGTGATTCAGCCAGAACTGGAGTACCAGGATTCGGCCGGTGAATGGAAGCAAATCGACGTCGTAGTCGGGCTGCCCGCCGGGAAGACGAAGACGATTCTCGTTGACCTGTATGGAAAAGTTCCGACGGGCGTTCGACGGATGCGCTTGACCACGACGTTTGAGGTGCGATGGGACCGGGTGGCGGTGTTTTCGCGCAGGTCGTTTGATTCATCGGGATACCGGTACCTGGTTCCGACCGCGGCCGATCTGCGATGGCGCGGTTTTTCAGAGTTGATTGCACGCGGTGACGGTCATCCAACGACGCCCGATCACGAAAAAGCCTCCCAGACGCCGCCCTGGCGCACCACGCTGGAGGGATTCTGCACGCGCTACGGCGACGTGCTCCCGCTCGTCGAGGGACAGGATGAGACGCTGGCGATTCTGAATTCCGGCGACGCGCTGCGGCTGACGTACGATGCGTCGAAGCTACCGGCAGTGCCGGAGGGCCGGCAGCGCACATTCCTGTTTTATTCGATCGGCTGGGAAAAGGACGGCGACTTCAATGTCGAATCAGGCGACAGGGTCTCGCCCGGCCCGGTGCTGACGTCGCCGGGCAATCGTCGCGCCCTGACGTTCGGGGCGAACGGATCGTTCATCGCCGCGCATCCGTCGGTCAACATCGGAGGCGGGTTTGCCGAGCCGGTGGATGTCGACGAGGTCTACCAGACGCGATGGGTGCCGCGAGATCGATTCACAAGACCTGCGAAGTAGGCCGAGCCCGCCGTTGCTGGGGCGCGATTAGGCTCGTCGTCGATCTACCGGCCGTTCGTCGTCGGCGATTCGAGAAATGAGAGATCGGTGTCGATTCGGCGTTCGAGGCTGCGCTCATCCTCGACGAACTTGAGCAGGGCGGCGTCATCGGTCATATCGAGGCGCCTCTTCAATTCGGCGGATGTCGGAAAGCGTTCGAGGCCGTCGCGCCAGACGGCCCGGGCGGCGGCGTAGTCCTTGTTCTTGGTGTGTGCGTCGCCGAGCGCGACGTAAGTGCGTTCGAAGTGGGGAAAATCGGCTTCGTTCGTCGATTTTCGCTGCAATTCAAGGCAGTGGCGGAAGTCCGTAATGGCATCTTCCGAGTGGCGCAGCGCCCGCGGCCAATGCAGGTGATTCTGGCCGCGGCAGTAGAAGACCTCCCACCGATCCGGATTCGACCGGGCGAGCACGTCGAGTTGATCGAGTGACTTTCTCGCCAGCGTGCCCTTGCTGACGATGGCCGCGAGGCCACCGCAGGTGACGATCTTGTCGACGTAAGCGCAGGCGAGGCCGACGCGCGTCGCCGGCTGGGCGGGATGGGCATCCGCGAGCGACTTCAGAAACTCGACAGCCCGATCGTGCTGATTCAGGTCGGCGCAGATGGTGCGGTAACGACTGGCGATCGTGTACGAACCCGGCCGCGCGTTCAGTTCCGTCTCCAGTCGGGTGAGCTGCGCCTCAAGTTCACTGGCGGACAGGGCGACGGCGGGTTCGGCGGCGCTGGTTGTCGTCGCAATCGCGTCGGGAGTCGGCACGCGCGGCTTCGAGGTGATCTGCATCGCGTAGGCGTCCGGGTTCTGCTTGATGCGCAGCCGGCTGTCGGCCGGGACGTCTTCGAAGTACTGAATGCCGCCGTCGGGCCAGCGGATTTCGAGAAGTTGGACGGTCATCTCTCTGCCGAGGCCGAAGTGGAGGCGCGGGTCGCTCTGGCCGCTGTAGCCGTTTCCGCCGTCGCGCTCGCGAATCTGCTTGCCATTGGGTGTCGCGACCGTGACGCGTGCCCCGACGGCGTCGCGATTGCAGCCGGCGGCCGGATCGGCCTCGAGGTGAACCACCAGCCAGTGCCCGCGATCGGCGAGCGTGTTTTCGAACAGGTTGCCAGGCTGATTCTGGTTGGCGATGTAGAGGTCTAGATCACCGTCGTTGTCGTAGTCGAAGCAGACGATCCCGCGGCCGTCGTGATCGATGCCCAGGCCCACTTCGTCGGCGCGCTGGGTGAACGAGAGGCTGCCATCGTTGCGCCAGAACCGGTTTTTCTCGTAGCCGGAGAATGAGCGGTCGCCGATGGCGGGCCAGTTGGCGGCGTCGGCCGAGTCCTCCCCGAGCACGGTCCACGAGGCGAGGTCGTACCAGTAGCTGCCCTCGCCGGCGGAAATGAAACCGTTCACCGCGTAAAGATCGAGGTCGCCGTCGTTGTCTGCGTCGAAGAACTTACCGCCCCAGCCCCAGCCGCCGTCGTACACGCCCACTTCCAGCGAAAGATCGGTAAAGGTCGTCTCACCGGTGTCGGGATCGACGCCGTGATTGTGCCAGAGCATGTTGCCTTCCTGGAGATACTCTGACGTCGTGATGTTCGTGACGAAGATGTCCAGCCATCCGTCGTTGTCGATGTCGCCGAAATCGACGTTCATTCCCTTGCGGGTGTCGTGGCCGATCGCGGAGTCGGAAACGTTCACGAATCGGCCGCGCCCGGCGTTCAGATAGAGCTTGTCGGGGCCGAAGTCGTTGGCGACGTAGAGATCAGGCAGGCCGTCGTTGTTGACGTCGCCGGATCCGACGGCGAGGGTCCAGCCGCAGTCATCGACTTCGAGCGATTCGGCGACATCGGTGAAAGAGCCATCGGGATTCTGGCGAAAGAGAAAGTTGCGCCCGGCATTGCGGGAGTTCTCGAAATCATCGTGCATGATGTGGGTGTCGGCCAGATGCCAGAGGTCTGTCTCCTTGAAATAGTTTCCGACATAGACGTCAAGACGGCCGTCGAGGTTGTAATCGAGCCAGATGGCGCCGCAGCCGTTGGCCCACTGCATCCCGGGCGAGCCGTCGCGGCGTTTGAAGAGGCGGGCGGTGACGTCGGTGAAGGTGCCGTCAGTATTGTTGCGAAGGAGGAGATCCTCGCCCCATCGCACGATGTAAAGGTCGGGCCAGCCGTCGTTGTCGTAGTCGCCCCAGATGGCGTCCATGGCTGTACCGCGGTCGTTGTTGAGATTCGCGAGGCCCGCCTTGACCGCCACGTCGGTAAACGTCCTGTCGCCGTTGTTGCGATAGAGATGGTTGGGGCGGCCCTTGGCGGAATCGGTGACGAAGAGATCGATCCAGCCGTCGCGGTCGTAGTCGGCCGCCGCGGCCGCCGCGCCGACACTGGCGACCCAGGCCATGATGTTGTCGAGCTTTCGATCGAGGACGGGCTTGTGGTGCACGTGATCGATGCCGGCGGCAAGGGTGACGTCTCGGAAGGGCGTCGCGGGCCCGTTTGTGGCTGAACTGTCGTCACCGCGCGGTGGTGCGGAAGCAGGGGTCGAGTACGGTGAGATCGGTGGGTTACCGACTCGTGCGTTTGGTTCCGCGGACGAGGGCGAGACCGAATCGGCTCGATCGACCGGCGCCCGGCACGAAGGGAGAGAGGCCAGGAGAATGAGCGCGGGAATTGCGGCCGGCAATATTCCCCGCGCGTGTTGAAGCGGCATTCGACGTATCCCGAGTTTCCATCCCATGCTCGTATCATCTTATCAAATCAGGAATTGCACCGAAAGGCGGCCGATGGTCGATGAATAGTCAGCGGTGGCGCGTGGCGGAGGTGGGCCCGCGCGCAACGGAAGATACGTTCAAACGGAGAATGGGTGAACTCGGCGAGCATCACGGTCAGCGAGGTTTCGAAGGCGTTCACGCGCGGGGAACGTTGCGACTCACTGTACAGCCTCATTGCGCGCCGCGTCGCTCATCCGATTACTTATCGCCGTCGGCAGTTGAAAGGTCGTTTCTGGGCGCTCGACGGCATTTCATTTTCGGTAGAACGCGGCGAGTGCCTTGGTGTCATCGGCCACAACGGCGCGGGCAAGAGCACGCTTCTGAAACTGCTGGCGGGCATCATGCGGGCCGATCGCGGAACCGTTTCGGTGAACGGCCGGGTATCGGCGCTGATCGAAGTCGGCGCGGGTTTTCATCCGAACCTGACCGGTCGTGAGAACGTCTATCTGAACGCTTCGATTCTGGGGATTCCAAGGCGCGAGGCGACGGCGAGGTTTGACGCCATCGTCGATTTCGCCGGGGTGCGCGAGCACATCGACGCGCCGCTCAAGCATTACTCAAGCGGGATGCACGCCCGACTGGGATTTGCGATCGCGATTCATGCCGAGCCCGAGGTTCTGCTGGTCGACGAGGTGCTCAGTGTCGGCGATCAGCAGTTTCGTTCAAAGTGTCTTGAAAAGATGCGTGAATTTCTTTCGCGCGGCGTCGCAGTCGTGTTCGTTTCCCACGATCTGGGCACGGTACAGCAATTCTGCGACCGGACGCTGGTCCTCTCGGAAGGGCGATGCGCGTTCCTCGGTGACTCGTCAGAGGCGCTGTCGCGGTATCATCGTTCGCTCTCCGAATCCCTTCTCCTCGCGGATCAAAACGGTCACCCGCTGGTCGAGGTCTCGGACATCGTTCTGCTGAATCGATCGGGAATGAAGATCGACCATGCGTCGCCCGGCGAACTCGTGGCGCTGGAATACACGTTGCGATTTCGCGAGGCTGTGGCGGCGCCGTCGTACGGGCTCTCGCTCGTTCGTCTGCGTGACCGGTTGACGGTGTACGAGAGCAGCAGCACGCGGCTCGGGTTTTCAGCCGACGAAGTGAGGCCGGGTGAGTCGCGGCGAATCCGGTGCACCTTTACCGCCAATGTCGCCCCGGACGACTACGCCGTGGGAATCCACGTGCGAGAGCGCGACGGGCTGCGATACCTGTTCGAGGATGTGGAGTTGAAACGACTGCCCGTCCTGGGCGAGCCAAACGGCGAGGGCCCCGCATTGCTGAATTTTGCCGGCCTTGCCGTTCAATCGGATGACGGCCGATCGCGCCGGGATCCATCGACGTCGCCAATGGCCGCGAATGCACATCTGACCAGAACGGCGTGACGACGAGATCGTCGTTCAACGATTCCCGCGAATCTCTTTCAGGATGTTGACCATTTCAACGGCGCTGACGGCGGCATCGACACCCTTGTTGCCGGCCTTGGCGCCGGCCCGTTCGATCGCCTGTTCGAGCGTTTCGGTGGTGAGGACGCCGAAGCCGATCGGGACGCCGGAGTCGTATGATGCGCGGGCGATGCCGCGTGCCGCCTCACCGCCGACATGCGTGTGGTGCGTCGTCTGCCCGCGGATGACGCAGCCGAGGCACACGATGGCGTCGTATCGTCCGGATTCCGCCAGTGCCTTGGCCGTGAGCGGGAGCTCCCATGAACCCGGGACCCACACCTCGGTGAGATCGCCGTCCGCGGCACCGTGTCGCAACAGCGCATCCTTCGCGCCGGCCAGCAGCCGCGACGTGATGAGATCATTGAACCGACTCACCACGATCGCGATGCGAAGGCCCTTTGCATCCAGGCGGCCTGAAATCTGCTGTGACATGGGTTCGGCTCTCAATGGACGGTGATCATCGCGAATTCAAGGACGAAGCAGATTCTTGCCCGGATGGAACACAATCGGCTTGTCGGCCGGTCGCGCCGTCGGCGGATTGTACAGGTGCGGAAGAATGTAAATGTCGATCTGCTTCTTCTCGACGTCGGTCGTGTCGATTTGAATGATCTCGCCGTAGGTGGGCGGCAGGTACGTCTGCTCCGACGGGAAGATCACTTCGATCTCGTACACGTTTGAGTTGCCCTGCGTCTGAGGAAGAAGCGTGACCGAGAAGTTCGGATCGGTGCAGGCGACGTTGGTGACTTCCAGCGGCGTCTGGCCGTTGTTGCGGATGGTGATTCTTCGTACCCGCGCCGTGGCCATCTCGTTGAAGACCATCTTCGACGGCGTGATTTCGACGCGCGGCGGGCAGTAGAGGTGCGCGTTGACCGTGTAGACGGGATAGTCGGGCAGGCCGGTGTCGAATTCGATCGCGGCGCCACTGTAGCCGGACTGATAAGGCGGCAGGCCCACGACAGTCAATTCGTAGATCTCGCCGGGCGTCACTTCCTTGAAGGTTGCGTCAAACATCGGCGGAACGATGCGCGTCACGCCGGTCGTATCCTGCACCGATGCGCGGGTGACCGGCCGCATCTTCAGATCGATCGGAACGCCGGAGGAATTCCTCATTCGAATCACGCGGTGAAGCCGTTCGTTCTCCGTCACGCGGTCGAAGTCACCCCGGAGCAACGCGAATCGCTGCATGCGATCCTGGGGCATTCGACCTTCCGTGGCGGCAAGATCCTCGATGACCTCCAGCTCGCACACCGTTCGGGCGAAGCCCTTCATCTGAACGCGAAGCAGAGGCCGGGTTGGATCGTTCGTCTGGGCGTCGAGCCATTCGAGGACATCGCCCGCCTTGTTGGTGAGATTCAACCGGTACATGATCTGACCGGTCTGCCCAGGCTGAATGGCCTCGGGGTAGGCGTCGGGCGACGAGCAACTGCAATGCGCCTTGGGCTTGGTCAGCAGCAACGGCTCCGTGCCGACGTTCTTGATCGTAAAGGGGTGAATGATCGTCTTGCCGGTCCAGATGCGGCCGAAGTCGTAGATTTCCTCGGCGATTTCCCAGCGGGGGCCGGTCGCGGGTCCGGCATTCGCGGGCGGCGGTGGTGTCGGTGTCGGTGTCGGTGTTTCAGGCTTCTTGACCTGACCGGCCACGTCGTTGGATGCCTGAGTGGGCTTGCCGGGAGCCGGTTTGGAGTTGTTCGAAGTGGCTGATGTGTCGTCGCAGCCGGAGATCATCAGCGCCGAGATGATGGCGCAGCAGATGTACATTCGATTGAGCATGTTTGGATCCATGGAACGGACTAACCTCATCGCTTGGTGGTCTTTTTCTTCCCGGTGGCATTTGCACGGCCTCCCTTGGCCGAGCCGTTCTGAAGGGCTTTCTTCAGCACTCGCACGGCGAGGTTGGCCTCGGAATCGGCCTCAAAGCTAAAGAGGCCGACGTATTGCGTGCCGAGCACCTGCGCCACGAAAAAGTTGACGTTGATGGCCGCTTCCGCGAGGGCCGCTGAAATGTCGCGGCCGATGCCGGGCCGATTCTTTCCGATGACGGCGAGGCAGGGGAAATCTGATTTGGAGAATCCGGTTTCGCGAGCAGCCTTTTGCGCCTTGGCGGTGGTGACAGGAAATACCTCAATCGTCACAGTGGTCTTGTCAGGATTGGCGTATCCCATGACCAGATCGAGGTTGGCGCCCCGTTCGGCCAGCGGCTTGAGGGTGCGGGTCATGGCGCCCGGTGTATTCGGCGTTTCGATGGACCAGATGGTGGCCCGTTTGATTTCGATAGACATGGGCGTCCTTCCTGCGGCGCGGTCGCCGCATTTCAAACCAGTGTATTCGATTGACCGAAAATCACAAATCCGACCGGCAATGGTCGAACGCCGGATTTCGCCGGTTTTCCGTGGTTCCTGAGGGGTGGACGCGGGAATCGATCGAGTTGCTGAAGGTCAGGCCAGTAACTTGTAAGTGACCAGGAGCACGCCGCCGACGAGGAGCATTCCGGCAAGTATCGTCGCGGTGAGTCCTAGACTTGCAAGCGGAATGGAGGTCAGCTTCCGACAGCGAATGGTCTTATAAACGATGCTGATACTGAGCAGGAGCGGCACGAGCGCGAGCAGACGGCCGATGCCGGTGATGGTCTTCGGCTCGAGGAACAGTTGCTGAAGCAGGCTGGACTCGCCAAGCATTTAACGCCCCCCCCGTGAAGCCGGTCCGCGACGGTTCTGCTCCGCCTGGGCTCGTTCCGTCCGCGAGAGCGCGTCGAGGATGATCAGGAGGTTGAGCAGGCCGGCGACTCCCGCGTAAACAACGCCGATGTCTGACGCCGGCCATGACGCCTTGTAGAGGCTGGCCGTCTTGGGATCGCTGGCGAGACTGTTGCTGTAACTCAGTGCGCCGATCGCCTGCGGTCCGGCACAGAGTTGCGCGGCGATCCAAAGGCCGTTGTCGCGCGGTGTCACGGTCGTTCTTACGCCGCCGACGGCCACACCTGTCCAAAAGGTCGCAGTGATGACGACGAAGAAGATGATCGCACGCTTTTTCTCACCGATCCACCAATGGCCGAGTCCCGGAAGCAGCCAGGCCAGCGATACGGAGGTCGCGATCGACGGCACACGTTGAGCAGTTCGGGGGTCGGCCATGTCAGGGTTTGTATCCGATTCGATGATATCCCGCGACTCAGGCGCCGCAGGGTCCTTGGGGATCGCCGCAACGTCCACAGCTGCCGCCAAACGCCGGAGCCTCGCGGGGCCTGCCGCCGCTCTTGGGTGAAAAGACGCTGACCTGCCGTGAGACGTTTCGGTTCTTGCAGGATGGGCAGGCGACATCGGCCTTGCCCGATGCGTCGCGAATGAGCTCCTCGAAACGCTTGTCGCATTCGGAACAATAGAACTCATGTATCGGCATATTGCCCGCTCCGATGGATGGAACCGAACAGTCGGTCGAAAACGACGATTTTGAGTATAGTCGGCAGGTTGCCCCGCGACAATCGAGGCCGGCCGGGGCGAATTGAGCGGCCGGGGTACTTGTCAAAGCGAAAGGCTCTGATTAAATAGTGCGTCCCCCTTAAGTCTCGCCGCCGGCGGTCAAACGCCCGCGGCCGGACCAGGCCCCCATCGTCTAGTGGCCTAGGATATCAGGTTCTCATCCTGGAGACCGGGGTTCGACTCCCCGTGGGGGTGCCATCAGACAAGGCTCCGTAGGCGAAAGCCTTCGGGGCCTTTTCTATTTTGCCTTTGCTCAAGTCGATCAGGGGTCCCGGAGGTCGCTCGTCAGCGCGTCATCCGGCCGATTTCAGTTTATCGACTTCCTCAGCGACGATGGCCGGATCGACGCGATCCTGAACGCGGCCGGGGATCCACTGCCACACAGTCTTTCCATTTCGATTGATCAGGAAGTTCGCAGGCAGCGCGATGTCAATGTCGCGGGCGGGTTCGTGGAAGAGAAGGCCGTAAGCCTTGATCGCTTCCAGCTTTGAATCGCTGAGGATGTCGAACGGCAGGTCGTTGTTGTCGCGGACGCGCAGATTGTCCTCGGGCGAGTCAACGGAAATCGCGATCACCGAGCCGCCCATTCTTTCCAGTTCGTTGTGTACGTCTCCGAGACCTCGGAGCTCTGCAATGCAGAACGGTCACCAGAAGCCGCGATAGAAGACGAGCAGCACCGGTCCTCTGCCGCGGTAATCGGAGAGCGTCACGTCGCGCTCGTCCTGATTGGGCAGCGTGAAATCGGGAAGCTCGTCACCGACCGCGAAAGATTTCTGCGGAGCGGGCAGCCTCATCAGAACGAAGAGGGAAAGCAGGAAACCCACTGCGACGAGCGAACTCAGCACTGTTCCTGAAATCACGAGCTTGGACCGCTTCTTCGAAACCGCCCGGAAACACAACGCGGTGCCGATGATGACGAGGGCGATATTGGGAACGGCGTAATTTCGAATCCAGGGAACGGTGAGGAGCAGGAAATAGGAGACGCCGCCGGCGAGCGTCGCCAGCAGGCCGACCGCGACCAGCGTGCCGGCACTTGGTCCGCGCGTTTGCGGCAGTGAAGTTTCAACGGCTGTTTCCGGATTCATATGATTCTCCAGGACGCAGGCTGCCGGCCCGTTGGGATATGATAGCCGTCCGCGCCGACGACTTCACATCAGATTTCTAATTGACGCAATGACGGAAGTGCCATCAGCGCCGCGCTCCCTTTTTTACGAGCGCACCAGGAGTTCGACCCGGCCGTCGTCCTGACGGAACGCCAGGCTGGACGGCGTCACCCGAACCATCACATTCTTGAACGCCGGGGTGCGCGAGCGGCCGTCGAGGGCCCGCGGGACGAGCACGTTGACCTCGGGATAGTACATCACCGCATTGCCGGCACGGACGTCGAACGGCCGAACGAGGATGCCCTGCATTTCGCCGGTTTCGCTTCGGACGGTGACGTGCTCGTCGACCTGAAGGCCGAGTCGCTTGATATCCACCGGGTTCATGAGAATGACGTCCCGCCGATCCTGTCCGCGATAGAGGTCTTCCTCCTCGTACACCACCGTGTTGAACTGGCCCTCGGAGCGGACGGTCATGAGCCGCAGTGCGTCGTCGGCCATCGGCGCCGCGCCCGGCAGGGGGATCGCCCGAAACTGGGCCTTACCGGTGGGGGTGGGGAATTTCGACGTGTGAAATGTGCGGCCGTCGATGTGGAATTCGTCGTGCGTTCGATCGATGTCGCCGATTTTTTCAAAGCCGGGGACTGTCGCGGCAATCCACTGTCGTATTGTCGGATGGGCTTCCATGCCGCTCCAGTCGATCACGCCGTCGTCGCCGAGCACCATCCGCGCGAGTTGGGCGATGACGGAGACCTCGCTGCGCGGGCCGGAGTGGCGCTGTTCGCCGCCGTCGCTGAGGCGCACGTAGTTGAACATCGATTCCTGCGTGGTCTTCTGCGGTTCCTCGTCTCGGGCCAGCACGGGGAGGATGAGCGTCTCTTTGCCGCGGCCCCAGGCGTGGCCGGTGTTGAGCGTGGTGCTCATGTAGACGACGGTATCGATCCCGGCCATGGCGCGATGTGCAAAGGCCGAGTCGGGGTTTGAGCCGTAGAGGTTTCCGCCGAGGCAAACGCCGAATCGCATCTCGCCGCGCTCGGCCGCCTCCATGCAGCTCATGGTGTCGTAGCCCTTGAAGGTCGGCAGCTTCACGCCGCATCGCTCTTCAAGCTTCTGTAAGACGGCGTCCTTAAGCTGCGGCGTGACGCCCATGCTGCCGATGCCCTGCACGTTGCTGTGGCCGCGGATCGGCAGCAGGCCGGCGTTCGGGCGGCCGACCATGCCGCGCATGAGGGCGAGGTTGACGATCATCTGAACGTTTTCGACGCCGTGCTCGTGATGGGTGATGCCCATGGTCCAGGCGAAGACGACGTTCTTCGCCGCGATGTACTTTTCAGCGATGCGCTCGATCTGTTCGCGTGAAACGCCGGACAGGCGGACGATGTCGTCCCAATGCGTCGCGTTGATCTGATTCTGAAAATCATCCCAGTTGTCGGTGGCGGTCTTGATGAACTGCGGGTTCGTATTGCCGCGTTCGAGGACAAACTTGGCGACGCCGGTGAGCAGGGCGATGTCGCCGCCGATGTGGGGCTGGGCGTACTCGCTGGCGATTTCCGTTCCGAAGATCAGGCTGCGCAGATCGGACGGAACACGGAAATTCACGAGGCCGGCCTCGCGCATGGGGTTGATGACGATGACATGCCCGCCGCTTCGGCGGATGGTCATCATGGTGCGCATCAGCCGTGGATGGTTCGACGCCGGATTGCCCCCGATCAGGAAGAGCAGATCGGCGTTTTCGACGTCTTCCAGCGTCAGCGTTGCGGTTCCGCTGCCGAGGGATGCCGAGAGTCCGACACCGCTGGCCTGGTGACAGTAGTACGAGCAATTGTTGACGTGGTTGGTGCCGTAGATACGGGCGAAGAGCTGGAGCAGAAATCCCGCTTCATTCGACGATCGGCCGCTGACGTAGAAAAACCCCTCCTCGGGCCGGGTCGCTTTGATTCTGTCGGCCAGACGCTGCATCGCATCCTGCCAATTGATCGTTCGATAGTGGGTATCGCCCGGACCGGCGTAGAGCGGCTGCACCAGTCGCCCGGAGCTTTCAAGTTCGCGCGGCGAAAGCGTGCGAAGTTCGTCGAAGCCGTAGCGGCGGAAGAATTCCGCGCGGATGCCGTCCTGCATGTCGGCCGCCATGGCCTGAAGCGATTTTTTGCAGACCTCGGGCCAGTGGCCGGCCTCGTTCTTCATACCGCCGCGCTGGCCCCCCATGCCGAGCGCGCAGGTCTTGCAGGTATTCTTGCTCTTGAGGGCCTTCCAGAGTCGCAGCCAGCCGACGCGATCGGCCACATCGAAGGCGTACTTGATTGCGGCCCATCCGCCGCCGGAGCGTGTTCGACTCATGAGAAGCCTCGTTCTGTTCGTGCGCGAGGGGTATTATACTTGAAGAGTGAATCGTCGCACGCGCCTTCGAGACCTGTGCGAAAACCGCCCGGCGCCGATCGGCGCACGTCGGAAGGAGATTCCGGATGCCGGACGTCCGTCAGATTCTCGCGAGCTATCGACCCGAGCTTGACCTGAACTGTGCATCGACCATTCCCGCCGCGTTTTACACGGACCAGAGAATCCACGAGCTGGAGCGGTCGGCCGTTTTCGGCAGCGGCTGGCAGTTTGTCGCGAGGGCGGAGCAGGTGAGCGAACCCGGCCGGTTCGTGACGGCCGATGTGGCGGGCGAGCCGGTGGTCGTCGTGCGCGGGAGCGACGGTACGCTTCGGGCGTTTTTCAACGTGTGCCGGCACCATGCGGCCGCGGTGATGACGGAGGCGGAGGGGCGGTGCAGCGTGATGCAGTGTCCGTATCACGCGTGGACCTACGGGCTGGACGGTGCGCTCAAAGGGATGCCGGAGTGGGAGGGCGTTGAGGGCTTCGATAAGCGCGAGTTCGGGCTCGTTCCGGTTCGGGTGGAGGCGTGGGAGAGTTTCGTCTTTGTGAATCTCAGCGGCGTGGGGGCGACGCTGGCGGCGTTTCTGGGCGACATGGTCGAGCGGGTGCGGCCGCTGGATCTCGGCAAACTGAAGTTCTTCGAGCGGCGGAGCTACGACCTCAACTGCAACTGGAAGGTGTACGTCGATAATTATCTCGACGGCGGCTACCACGTTCCCCATCTGCACAAGAGCCTTAACACCGTTTTGGATTACAGCGAGTACAAGATTGAGACGCGCGGGAATTACTGCCTGCAATCCAGCCCCATGGCGGCCGGCAGCGACACGGAGACGGCATCGGTTCGCAAGGGCGAGATGGCGTACTACTACTGGGTGTATCCGAATTTCATGCTCAACTGGTATGAAGGGGTGATGGATACGAACCTGGTTTTGCCGATGGGCGTGGATCGTTGCCGGGTCATCTTTGATTTCTTTTTCGCGGATATCGGGGACGACGCACTGGATCACAACGAGATGAGCATGGCGGTGGGCGAGCGGATTCAGGAGGAAGACATCGGCGTCTGCGAGTCGGTGCAGCGCGGGCTTCGATCACGGGCGTACGACACGGGCCGATTGTCTGTGAGGCGCGAGGCGGGGGAGCAGCAGTTTCATCGGCTCCTGCATGCGGATTTGATCAGGGGCTTTCACCAGGATTCCGCGGATTGAGCGCAGACGATGGTCGGGGAGGTCCATCAGGGGAACAAAGCGTTTTGAAAAGGAGAGTGTGATCCTGGGAAAGCCTATGCCGTTCGTGAGGCACTTATCCCGTACAGAAATACCGGCTCAGCGGGCAGCTCTCTCTTACTCCTGATCGACGACACAGCAGCCGACGATGACGAGTTCCTCGGTTGCGGGCTGGATGCGGGCGACCTGGAACGATTCGTCGAACGACTGCCAGCGGTCGTGATCGAAGCGGCGGATGTGGAGCAGGTCGCCGACGCGCGGGGCATCCTCATTGCGTGACATGAAGCCGTAGCCGGAAGGCGAGCGATCCACGGTCCAGGCCTTGTGGTCTTCAATGCGGCCGGGGCGCTTCCAGCGGATGATGTCCTGCGAATCGAGTCGGATCTCGCGGCGCCGCTCGTCGGTGAGGCTTGCTGTCATATCGGGTGTCTCCACTTTCATGGTGTCTAACCCTCAATTCGGCGCGATAGAACCTCCTGTTTAGCCTGCATATCGGCCTTGCGGAAACCGAGATGGTTATCGGGCGGCGACGCGGCGAGGACGCCTCAAACCCGCATCGTCACCGTCTTGACCTCCGTGTAGTGCTGAAGTGCGTATTCGCCGAGTTCACGGCCGATGCCGCTCTGCTTGTAGCCGCCGAACGGGGCGGCTGCGTCGAAGACGTCGTAGCAGTTCACCCAGACGGTGCCCGCCCGCAGGCCGGCGGC
>CALLKH010000169.1 GCA_938008425.1 uncultured Planctomycetaceae bacterium
CAAATCGCTTCCAATGAAAACTCGGTTCGCGCATAATAAGCGGGGTGTTCAGCGAATCGGATAGGGCCAACAGATGTCACTTATCGTCACCTGCAAGAAGTGCCGCAAGCGCATGAAGGCGTCGGAGAAGCTGGCGGGCAAGCGCGTTCGCTGCAAGTGCGGCCATGCCGTCGCCGTTCCGGCTGAGCTGGAGCCGGCCGCCGCCGCGCCGTTGAGCCTTCTGGATGAGAACACGCCCGATCCAGAGCCTCAGCCCGTCGATTTCGGCGATCTGGCCGAACTGGCCGAAGGAGAGGCGCTGGTTCGCGGCAAGAGCTGCCCGGAGTGTTTCGCCAACATCCCCGAAGACGGCGTGCTCTGCACCGCGTGCGGCTACGACCTGCGAATCGGCCGTCGACTCGGAACCGAAGTGCAGACCGATGCGCCCCCTGCCGCGGCCGAATCAGCCGAGAAGAAGAAAGCCACCCCGAAAAAGGAAAAAAAGGCCAAAGCGGTCGCCTCGGACGATGATGGGGGATCGATCGGCGTCGTCGGCAGGCTGGTCAAGGCGACGCTGGTGCTCGGCGTGATCGCCCTGATGCTGTGGGGCGCGTATCACCTCAAGAGCGCGATTTTCTTCGACCCGCAGAAGCAGATGGAGGAGGATCACACCCTCATTTACGCCGGCATGACGGTCAAAGAGGTGGTGACGAAGCTCGATCGCAAGCCGAGTGAAATTCTCGCGGAGCGGAAGAAGTCCAAATCCAAGGACCCCCTTCTGTCGCTGATTCCCGCCAAGCTCGAATACAAGGACAACTTCATGACCCAGTATCCGCGCGAGCAGCTGAAGTACGGGTTCACGTTTGTCTATCGATACAGCGAGCGCGCCGAGATGCACGTTCTCTTCAACGGCAATGGTCGCGTTCACAGCGCCTATACGCATGACCCGCTCGGGCACATTTTCGGGAAGTGAACCGTTGTGATGTGCCGGGCATCGGGCAACGTTCGGAGTTGCATTCGCCAGCAAATTCATATCAGCAGAGGGCCGATTCATGCCAGCGCCGTACAAGCCGACCGACGACATTGATGTCGAGGCCGATCCCGTCCTGCTCGCCCGCGAGAAAGCCGCCATGCGCGAAGGCATGGCGGTGGCGGCAAAGAGCGCCGCGGGCTGGGTCCCGATCGCCGGGGCCGTCTTGATTCTGGGCTATTACCTCGCCCGAAGCACGTTCAAGGCCGCCGATCACATCTTCGAGGACGCCGGCACCGAGTGGGACCAGGCGATGTGGCCCTCGGCCATGTTCGGCATCTTCGGGCTCGCGTACGGGGCGCTCATCGGCTGGCGGATCAGCACGACGTCGGGCCTGGTCGGCGGGCCGGCATGGAAAATCGGCGCGGCGGCCGTCATCGCGGTGGCGGTCATCGGCGTGATCGGGGCGTTGTTTATTCACACCGAAAAGCTGCCGATCCTGATCTGGCTGAGCAGCGGCGTGATGCTGATCGGGGCGATGGGAAGTATTACGTTCTTTTCGAAGTGGAATCCGTAGACTTCGACGGAAATGTGCCGTATGCGCGGCGTTCTCCGGTTGAGCTGAATCGAACGGTGAGAGACGAGCTAACCTACTACTGCGGGGCCTGCGGCGAGGAGATTGTCATCCCCATTGACCTCTCGGCCGGTGCTTCACAGGAATATGTCGAGGATTGTCCGGTCTGTTGCCGGCCGAATGTCATACGAGTCGAAGTCGACGACGATGGCGAAGCCCGGGCCTGGGGCCGAGCCGAGTAGATGCAAATCCGGCGTGAATCGCACTCCGGATTACGGATAGTACGTGCTGAACTCGGACTCCGCCGTCGCGAACGAGTTGGAGACCTTTTCGCCCAGCGCGTTGACCGCCGCCATGCAGACCAGAATCACAAGCGCAAGCATCACGGCGTACTCCGTCGCCGTGGCGCCGTCTTCCGATTCAAGAAATTCGCGGGCGCGTTTCAGATAAGATTGCATGGTTCTCTCCCCAATTCATGCGCCACAAAACGCCATGACTCGTTTCGCCGCGCCGGACGATCCGGCCGATCTGCGCCGCCTGTGTCCTGCATCCAAACAAGACACGCCGGTGGCAATGGCCTGCCGATCATCATGTACCCATACCCTATGACAAGTGTCGTATTCAGAATCGACCGGGGCGAATGAAATCTGGAAAATAAGGCGATCGCCGGATGCAAGGTCCGAGAGTCAGCGATGGATTCCGGAAATCGGTGGCTTGTTCGCGTTCAGCCAGCTCCTGACCGAGTTGGGCCAGACAGGAGGCCGCCTTCCGTTCTAATCCTGATTCATTATGGGCAGGGAACTCGGTCCGACTTGCCAGCTGATTCTCAGACCACACGAGCGCGGATGAACGACGTGCTGACGCCGTCGGGTGATACCCGGACCCTGACCGGCGCGTGGCAGTGCGGACATTTCCCCTCGTAGCGATTCGCATCGGCTTTGCGGTAGAGCCGCGTATAGACGCCGCAGCATTCGAAGTGGATGCCGATCCATCGCCTGGTGGTCGCTCCGACCGCCGCGGCACCGCCCCGCTCGCCCGATGGCGACGATTCACATGCCCGGCCATCGGATCCGACGACAACATCGAGCCCACCGCTTGATCCGGTCTGCACCTGATAGGGATTCTTCGCGTCCATGGATCCTTTATCGGTTGTTTTTCACCCGCTGTTCAACCGCGCTCGACACTTTCGTTCGCGCCATTAACATAGGAAACCTGACCCGACATACGACCCTCACGGAGACCATTCCACGCATGGCCGCTTCAAGACCCTTTCAGATCGCCGCTTCCATCCTGGCCGGCGACCTGCTCAACCTTGGCGAGGCGATCGCCATCAGCGAACGCGCCGGGGCCGACGTCATCTCGCTCGACATCTGCGACGGCCACTTCGTGCCGACCATCAGCTTCGGCGAGGAAGTCGTCCGCCGCACCTGCCGGGTGACGAAGCTGCCGGTCGAGGTTCACCTGATGGTGAGCCGGCCGGACGACTGGGTCGTTCGCATGGCGGGCATGGGCCACTTTCGAATGCTCTTTCACATCGAAGCCAGCCAGCGGGCGATGGGCGTCGTCCAGGCGATCGCCAAACAGGGGGTGAAGCCGGGGATTGCCATGAACCCCGAATCGCCAGTCGCGGCGGTGCAGACCCTGCTGCCCTATGTGGACAACGTCTGCATGATGGGCATCGCCCCGGGCTTCGCGGGCCAGCCGCTCCTGGACTACACCTATCGATAGCTGGCCGACCTTCGCGCGATGGTCGACAACATGGGTCGCGCCACGACCATCACCATCGACGGCGGCGTCAAGTCGCACAACGCGAAGCAGCTCGTCGATGCCGGGGCCGATGTGCTGGTCGTTTCCTCCGCCATGTACGGCCACGCCAAACCGGAGGAGAGCCTGAACGAAATTCGGCGGCTGGTGCTGGAAAGTTAATCGAGCCCCCACCGGCGAAGGCACAGGGCCGCGATTCGTTCGATATTGTCACCCATCTTGCCTCGCGATAATGTCCGCACAATGTACGCCTCGAATCCAAGGACGGACCCGGCGTTATCACCCCAGGACGGCGGCGGTCCCGCGTCGACGAGTCTGACTGCCGCACCGCCGGCATTCGCTCCGATTCCAAGTCGGCTGGCGCTGATCATTGCCGCGGCCGCCCTGCTCGCCCGGACGCCCGAAGGCCGATCGTATCTGCCCATCTGGCTTGATCACGCCGCACAATTTCCCGCCTGGATTCTGGCCGTCG
>CALLKH010000170.1 GCA_938008425.1 uncultured Planctomycetaceae bacterium
CTTCTCCATGAGCTCCTGAGCCAGTTTCAGACCTTCCTCGACGCGGCCCTGCTTGACCCAATCAATTGCCGTGTCGATTTGCTCGAAGAGTTCGATCTGATCCTTTGGGTCCGGAAGCAGATTTGTGTCGCCGGTCTCTGCACCTCCGAAGTAGCCAAGTGAGGAGAGTTGACTGATCTCCTGCTGCGTCATGGTGCGCTTTGATCCGCCGCGAGCCTGAATCTCGGGACTTGCTGCAAAAAGCTCCCGCATTTCTTGTTCGAGGGGCGCCAGCGAGACAGGAGCCTTTGAAAACAGATTCAATCGTTCGTGAGGATCCGACTTCAGGTCGTAGTACTCGGATTTCGGCGCGAATATGAACTTGTCTTTGAGGCCTCGCAGAGCGAACAGCGGCGCACAGCCGCGACCTTCGGCCGGGTACACGGATTCGAGGAAGATTCGTCGATCCGGGTCGGGCGTTGTTTTCGTGAGATCCAGGCCGTCGGCCGATTCAAGGGGGGCGAGTCCTAACAGCCCGAGAACCGTCGGGGCAATGTCGATGGTGCACGCCAGGTGGCTTTCGATCGATTGGGGCTGCATGAAGAGCCTTGGATTGGAGAAGATCAGGCCGCCGCGCATGGTCGCTTCGTAGATGAAGATGCCGTGCGTCTCTTCGCCATGCTCGCCGCGGGATTCGCCGTGATCGGTGGCGAAGACGGTCAAGGTCTTATCCCATGCGCCAGCCTTTTGAATTTCGCCGATAACCCGGGCCAATTCCCTATCGGCGTAGGCGATCTCCGCATCGTAGGGGCGATCCTTGAACGCCGGATCCTCGTTCAGGGGCGATTCAAACGGATGATGCGGATCATAGTAATGAACCCACAGAAAGAACGGCCGGTCTGCATTCCGGGCGAAGTGATTCTTGAGCCAGCCCCCGGCGCTCGCGCTCACCAGGCCGGCATCGCGCTGGCTGAAGACCGATTCGGGGCCGCGGTTCCCTTTTTCACTGGCTTCAAAATCGTAAACGTCAAAGCCCTGATTCAGGCCGAATCGTGCATCGAGTACGAAGCAGGCGACGAACGCAGCCGTATCGTACTTCTCATTCCTGAGCCGCTCGGCGAGCGAGACCTGCTCCGGGCGAAGTTCATAGCCGGTGTTGGTGCGAATTCCATGACGGTAGGGATACTGGCCTGTGAGGATGCTGGCATGGGAGGGCAGCGTGAGGGGCACGGTGACGACGGCATTGTCGAACCGGGTTCCGGTGCGGGCGAGTGCGTCGATGGTGGGCGTTCGCGCCGATTGGGCGCCGTAGCAGCCGAGATAATCCGGCCGCGTCGTGTCAAACGTGACGAGCAGAACATTGAACCCCTTCGCTGAGCCGCGTGGGGGCATGCCCATCTCGTTGGCCTGGGTTCCGCCGCCGCGGTTCAGAAACGCTGTGAGGGCGGCAGCGACCGCGATGATGGTGATGACGCCGATCGTCCAAGGTCGGCGCTGACCGGCGACACGGGCATCGGTTGGTGGCTTGCGTTGTACTTTTTTTTGTTGAGTCATTGGGCCTGCTATTTCCTGCGCCACTGGCGCTCGGTCGAAACGATCGAAGCCTGGGATGATGGATGCCGCGGAAAACCGCTAAGATAACACGGTTTGCATGATGGTCCAAAACCCGATGGCCGCGGCGGCATCGCCTGTCCGGCGTCAATGAGTGCAAGAGAGAAGATGGGATCCTTCAGGATTACGAGTGACATGAAGCCCGCCGGCGATCAGCCCGCGGCGATCGAGAAGGCGGTGAGCGCTTTTTTGAACGGCCGGCGGTTTCAGACGCTGATGGGCGTGACCGGCTCGGGCAAGACGTTCACGATGGCGAACGTCATCGCCCGGCTGAACCGGCCGACGCTGATTATTTCGCACAACAAGACGCTGGCGGCGCAGCTCTACGAGGAGTTTCGCGAGATCTTCAGCGAGAACGCCGTCGAGTATTTTGTCAGCTATTACGACTATTACCAGCCCGAGGCGTACATCGCCGCCCGGGACATTTATATTGAGAAGGACTCCTCGCGAAACGACGACCTCGACCGGCTACGCCTTTCGGCCACCAGCGCCGTTGTGTCGCGGCGGGACGCGGTCGTCGTCGCCAGCGTGTCGTGCATCTTCGGGCTCGGCTCACCGGATGAGTACAAGGCGAGCGTGATCGATCTGCGCGTGGGAATGACGATCGAGCGCGACGAGATGCTGCGGAAGTTCGTGAATCTTCAGTACAACCGCAACGACTTCAATCTCGATCGCGCGACTTTCCGTGTTCGCGGCGATGTGGTGGAGCTGTACCCGGCGCACGACGAAATCGCCTATCGCATCGAGATGTTCGGCGACGAGATTGAAAAGCTGCAAACCATCAACCCGCTGACCGGCGCCGCGCTGGATCAGCACGACCAGCTTTATATCTATCCGGCGGTTCACTACGTGATGCCGCAGGAGCGCATCGAGGCGGCAGTCGCGAGCATTCGCGAGGAGCTTGAGCAGCGATTGAATTACTTTCGCCAGCAGGGCAAGCTGCTTGAGGCTCA
This sequence comes from uncultured Planctomycetaceae bacterium, assembly GCA_938008425.1. Classification (GTDB taxonomy): domain Bacteria; phylum Planctomycetota; class Phycisphaerae; order UBA1845; family UTPLA1; genus JADJRI01. The sequence continues at coordinate 2,544 of CALLKH010000170.1, forward strand.
AAGGCTGGCGGCGCGGACGAAGTATGACATCGAAATGATGCTCGAAGTGGGCTACTGCTCCGGCATCGAGAATTACTCCCGCCATCTGGCCGGCAACCCGCCGGGGACGAAGCCCTATACGCTCGTCGACTATTTCCCGAAGGACTTCCTGCTCATCGTGGACGAGTCGCACGTGTCGATTCCGCAGATCGGGGCGATGTACAACGGCG
>CALLKH010000171.1 GCA_938008425.1 uncultured Planctomycetaceae bacterium
CGAGCTTCAGAAATCGGGGCGCGTGCTGTTTCGACATGGATGACACCTTCGTTTGAGCGGGTTTCGGGGCCTTGCGGCGGACTGATTCTCGAATGGGGTTTTGAGGCCGTCAAGCGAATTGGCCGAAAGGCGAAAGCGGACAAGGGTATGCGGCCCCAAACGCGGAAAAGGCGGAATTGAAATGGCGAATGTCCTCTCGGTTGCGACGGATCTCATGTTCACGTCGAAGATATCGGGCACTGCGCGGGCGGTCGGGCTGACCGCGGCAACTGTTTCAAACCTGGCGGCGCTTCGGGCGGCGCTGGCGTCAGGAGACGTGAAGGTCGTCTTCGTGGACATGTCGATGCCGACGGAAATCACATGCGACGCCATCGCCGCGTCGCGAGAGGTTGCAACGACAATCGCTTTCTATTCGCATGTTCAGACCCAGCTCAGAGAGGCGGCGGAGTCGGCCGGTGCACATGAGGTCATGCCGCGTTCGCGGTTCGTGACGGAACTGCCGGAAATGCTTGAAAGGATTGCGAAGACGTCCGAGAAAGCGCGCGACGAATGATCAAGGTCCGAAATGAAAAAAGGGTGAACGACGGGACTCGAACCCGCAACCCCTAGGATCACAACCTAGTGCTCTAACCACTTGAGCTACGCTCACCATCATGTCAAAAGCCGCAGCATCGGATCGAACCGAAGGTCCGTCCGCCGTCACGGCCTGAACTCCCGCCAGGCGACTCGCCGCGGTCGATTATCGCACCGCTCGATTCCACGGTGGGAGGCGGCGCCAACATGCAGCCCGCCCGCGAGAACCATGTAATCTAGCGAGGACTTTCCGCCTCCGCAAGGTCCGAAAGCCCATTGGCAGAGGTCCGAAAGTCTTTGATGCATCGAAACTTGGGCAGGCTGGAAGTCTATTCAAACGTATTCCATCTTATGAAGCGGAGGCCTCAACGGCCCGATGAAGGCCGAGAGCCGTCACCGCCTCATGATCGACCGACGTGACCGATCGAGGTGGTGCATCCATACATTAGAGGGGATGTGAGTGCGGGCCCAGTTCCGTCAGATTCTGCGAGTGATGCGCGGGCTGCAGTTTCGGTCCACACTTCTACTCACGTTTGTCGTCCTCGCCGGAACCGGCCTGACGGCGGCGACGTGTCTTCGCGTCTCTTCCCGGATTACCCTGAACCAGACCAAACGCCACGCCCGGGACCTCGCCCGTTCGCTGGCCAGCGCGAGCGCGAGCGAAGTGGCCTCCCGCAACCGGGATTCTCTACTCGCGATCGCGGAATCCTGCGTGCGGGGCGGCGAGCTGAGCTACGTGATCTTCGCGGATCCCAGCGGGGAAATGATCGCCGGAACCCAGGCCGACGTCGGCAACATCACACAGTTCCTGCTGGAAGACGTGAAGAACGTCTCGGTCGAGCCGATCGACGTTCCGCAGCTCAGCTTCCACGCCGGCCAGGGCTCCCGAATTGACGTGGTTTATCCGGTCTATGCCAAGGTGTCAGCCATGGCGTCGGGCGAGCTTCGCGCGACGATCGGCTACGTGCGCATCGGCTTGAGTCTCGCACAGACCGAACAACGCCTTGCTGAACTCATTCGCAATACCGTGGGGCTCGCCCTCGGGATTACGCTGCTGATGGTCCCGGTCGGATACGAGGTGGTGCGGAACATCGTCTCGCCGCTGAACAAGCTGCGCGAGACGGCCCAGCGCTACACCAGCGGGAAATTGAGCGACCGCGTGTCGATCCGACGGGCGGATGAGATCGGGGATCTCGCCATTGCGTTCAACTCGATGGCCGACGCGCTGGAGGAGAGCCACGGCAGCCTCACGCGCCTCAATTCGGAGCTTGAAGACCGCATTCGAAAGCGAACCGAGGCGCTCGAGCAGGCGAATCGGCGGTTCCGCGACCTTGCGGCAAGAGACTCGCTCACCGGACTCTACAACCGGCGCCACTTCAACGACCTGCTTACGCAGCTCTTCGCGGAATCGTCGCGCTACCAGACCGATCTGACCTGCATGATGGTCGACCTCGACAATTTCAAGCGCGTGAACGACTCGCTCGGCCACCAGGTCGGCGATAATCTGCTCCGGATGACCGCCAAGGTCATTCAACAGTCGATTCGCATCGCCGACGTCGCGGTTCGATACGGCGGCGACGAGTTCGTCGTCCTGCTGCCGCAGACGTCTCCGGAAGAGGCCCGGGCGTCGGCCGAGCGCATCATCAACGGCTTCCGGTCGGAACTCGCGAGCCAGCTTCCCGAAGCGAGCATCGCATCGCTGAGCATCGGATTGGCGAGTCGCGCCAACGACCAGCCCTCCGAAGCCGCCCAGCTCGTACAACTCGCCGACGAGGCGCTCTACCTCGCGAAGGCCGGCGGCAAGAATCGAATTACGGTGGTCCAGCCCGCGCCGGCCCAGGGGGCGTGATCCCAATCCTCATTTCCAGCCCCTTCGGAAGGGAAAAAAAGCAGCGCTTCGGAAGCCCTAATTCGCCCATCCGGCGTACGACAGCTCTCAATGATTGACCTGTTCTGAGTCAGACGAATTGCCCGGCTCCGTCGCGCCGACTTGTCGGAAGACCGACACGACACGACAATCGCCCTGCCATGCCGACTGAATCGCAACAGGGTGAATTGCTGGCGTGTGCGCGGGAACTCGCACGGATCGGCGGGGAGACCGCGCGGGGGATGATCGGCCGCGTCCGGGTTTCGCGCAAGGACGACAATACCCCCGTCACGGAGGCCGATCACGCGGTGCAGGAGCGGCTGCTGGAGATCATTGCGCGGCGGTACCCCGAGCACGCGATCATTGTCGAGGAGACGGTTGCGGGGCCGGACCGGCATCGTTCGATCCATGATGCCGAATACTGCTGGGTGATCGACCCCATCGACGGCACGCGCAACTTCGCCGCCGGCCTCGGAGCGTATGCCACGTCGGTCGGCCTGCTGCACCAGGGAGCGCCGATCGTCGGAGCGATCCATGATGCGACGACCGGCAACACGTTCTCCGCGGAAATCGGAACCGGCGCCTTTCGAAATGACGACCGGATCGTCATGCGAAAGCGCCCGGAACCGCAGGACACGATGATCTTCATTTCGAGTTTCAGGCGAAAGACCGTGCCCGCCGCCGTAAAGCTGTGGATGGAACAGTGTCTCTTCAGAAATCAGGGTTCCCTCTGCATTCATTTCGCCTGGATTGCGGCCGGATCGGCGGATGCCGCCTTCGCGCCCGAGTGCAAGTTGTGGGATCTGGCTGCCGGCTCGCTGCTGATCCAGGAGGCGGGCGGTGTGATTACGCACGCCGATGGACGGCCGCTGTGGCCGTTCGACCTTTCGAATTACAGCGGCGAGGATATTCCGGTGCTTGCGGCCTCAGCGGGGCTGCACGCCGAAATGCTGGACGATCTGAACAAGGGGAGAGCATAAGCAGATGACTCAGGTGCACAGTTTCCGGAAGCAATCCTCGATCGGCGGGCGATGCGTCTCATTGGCCGTCATGCTCAGCCTGGTCTCCTGCGGCTGTGCCGGACCGGCGCCGGCGACCGCCCCAGCGTCGTCGGACGATCCCCAATCCACCCAAGATTCGAATCACCGCGACGACGCCGCTGACGTTCAGGCCGGCGACGCCCCGGCCCCCAACACGCGGGTCATGATGGTCAGCTTCGACGGACTTCGACCGGACGCGATCAACGCATCCCGAACGCCGAACCTGCAGAGCCTGATCGACGGGGGCAGCGCGATGCTCGCGGCGCAGGCGGAATTTCCCTGCGTAACCCTGCCCAATCATGCCAGCATGGTGACGGGCCTGTCGATTCTTCGACACGGCGTGCTGTTCAATTCAAGCGTCGAGGGACGCATTTCCCGCAGAACGATCTTCGATGTCGCGAAGGACTCGGCGATCTCGCGCGGGTTCTTCGTCACCAAACCGAAGCTGAACTACCTTTGCGCCGAAGCGGACGCCGATGTTCGCGTGGTGAAGACGGACATCGACGTGCTTGCCGATGAGACGGCGGCCGCCATTCGATCGCACGAACTGAGCCTGATCTTCCTTCATTTCGGCGAACCCGACGGCGCGGGTCATTCCCACGGCTGGATGAGCCAGCCCTATCTGGAACAGGTCGCCCGCGCGGATGCCGCGTTCGGTCGCGTTTTGGCGGCGCTTCGGGAGCGTGACCTCTTCGATCGCACGCTCTTGATCGTCACGGCCGATCACGGTGGGCATGGCAAGGTTCACGGGTTCGATATTCCCGAGGATCGAAATGTTCCGTTCATTCTGAGCGGCCCCGGCATCGCGGCCGGTAGGCGGCTCTGCGAAGTGCGGCGACCGATGGACGCAGCAATGATGGCACTTCATGCACTGGGGCTTCCGACGGAATCGGCGATGGACGGCGTACTAGCGACCGAAGCCATGGCCGATTCGACACCTCCGCCCTGCGGCGAATTTGTCATGCAGAATGCATACGTGACGATGTGCGGACCGCTGCCGATCCTCTTCATGGCGCCCGCCCTGCTCACGGTGCGATTGTTCACCTGGCGGAGGCGACGCGCCCGTGCGCCCGAGTCGCGGCGCGCGATGTGAATTCAACGGGTGGTGAGTTTCGCGGAAAGCAGCAGCATTCGCAGCCCCTCGACATCCTCCTTGTCGAAGGCGCCGACTTCGTGGCTGTCGACGTCGAGCACGCCGTAGCATTCGCCTGCGTCATCGAACAGCGGGATGACGACCTCGGATCGATCGCGGGGATCGCAGGCGATGTACTGGTCGCCCAAATCGGCGACATCCCGCACGACCATCGGCTCGCCCGACAGGAAGGCGCGTCCGCAGACGCCGTGAAGGCCGATCGGCGAACAGGCCGGCTTGTTGCGCCGCGGCCCCAGCGTGAGTTCGGATTCTCCATCGCGAAGATAAAAGCCGATCCACGAGACGCCCCTGTCGCGCAGCGACTCCCAGAGGACGTCAACGAACTGCTGCATGGACGTCGTGCGATCGGCCTGGGGAGACAACTTCGGCGCGGATGCGGCATAGTCCCGTTTCATCACGACTATTCTGGGGGAATCCCGGCCCGGTCACAAGATGCTCAGAACGCGCGCGTCACCTGGCGGGGGCGACGGGCGGCTTTGTCGCCGGGGCCGCACTTGGAGCGGGCTGATCAGGCGTCGAGTACGGCGGTGCGATCGTTACACGATTTCGCCCGGAGCCCTTGGAATCGTACAGGGCTTCGTCGGCGCACTTGAGCAGGATGTCGTAGCTGCCCATGGCCTTGTTGCCTTCGGCGACGCCGAGGCTGACGGTCAGCTTGAGCGGGTTTCCTTCGTAATCGACCACGTGATCTTCGACGCCCTTGCGCAGATGCTCGGCGCAGATGGCGGCCCCTTCCACGCCGACGCCTGGACAAAGGATCAGAAACTCCTCTCCGCCCACGCGTGCGACGACATCGGTCTTTCGACAGAATCTTGAGAGAATCTGTGCCGTCGAGCGAAGCACCTTGTCGCCGGCCGCGTGGCCGTAGGTGTCGTTCAGGCGTTTGAAGTGGTCGATGTCCAGCATGATGCAGGAGAACTTCTGATCGTATCGTTCGAGCGCGCCCCAGTACTGTTCAAGCCGATTCATGGCCTCGCGGCGATTGAGCAGCGTGGTGAGCTCATCGGTGGTCGCCATCCGACGAAGCTGGTCATTGGCTTCGTTCAATTTCTGATGGGCGAGTGCCATCTCCGCATTGGCGCGCAGCACTTCCCGCGTGCGCTTGGCCAGATCGGACTCGGCACAGACGATTCGATCCGCGGCGCGAAGCCGGGCGAGCAGCTCGGCCTGCCGGAGCGGCTTGCAGACGCAATCGTCCGCGCCGGCGTCCAGGGCCTCGACCATTCGTTTTTCGCCGCCGTGGGCCGTCATGACGATGATGTACACGAATCGAACACCCTCGTGCTCGCGAAGAGCGCGACAGAGTTCGAGGCCGTTCATTTCCGGCATGTTCCAGTCGGTGATGATGATCCGGGGTTCTTCGCTGAGAACCACCCGCATCGCTTCGACGCCGTTGCCGGCCGTCAGGATCTCATGCTCAGCATTTGAGAGCAGTTTGACCATCAAGGCGCGCTGAAGCGGATCGTCGTCAACGACGAGCAGCTTCTTGGTTCGAGTTGGCTGGAGATCCTGTTCCATGTGCCGATCAGGCCTCCGGCTTCGCGCGGGCTCGGTGACAAAGGTCGGCAACGCTGCGAACCTGTTCGGTGAGGCGATCCAGTTCTTCCGTGGTCTTGGCGCTTCGCTCCAGTTCACCCGCGGCATCGGTAATGGTCGGGAAGCCGTAACCGCCCGCGGCGCCCTTGAGCTGATGCGCCACGTGCGCGACGCCCGCAAGATCCCTGGCCTTCAATGCGTTCTGGATGGCCGCGACGCGCGCGGGCAATTCGCCCACGAACATCTCGACAAGCTCGATCATATCCGCGTCATCGGCGAATTCGCTGATGAGCGGATTCTCAACAGGTGTTTGTTCCATTGGAGTTACCCCCTGCGCAGTCATCGTCCAGTCCAGTCCGGGCACACCGGTTCCACCGCTTGACGGTGAGTCCGGGGTGGTGCTCGACTCCAGGCGCCGATCGTGTTTTCCACACGATCGATACAAGGGTCGCCCCTCGTTCATCGACCATGATTTGACGCCGAATTAGGTCTCCTGAAACGGAAAAAATCCCCCTGCCTCCGGGACCGGACCCATCGACGGGAACCGAGAAAAATGGTGGCGATAATCTTCGGACACCGCAGGTCTGAGGGTAATTTGACGCAACAGGGTCCTATCAAGAGAATCCTTCGCCATGATCAAATGGGTTCTCGGACTGACCTTCATGACCGTCGCGATTTTCGCCGTCGATTCCGTGATTCGACGACGGCGCAAGCGGGCGCGCGGCCAGGAGGCGGCGAAGTGCTATCGCGAGGCGAGCCTCGATCAGCGCGAGGCGGTGCTTGTGGCGCTGACACGGAATTCGCCGGAGACCGCGCTCGGGTGGTATCTCCTCGGCGCCATGCAACTGCGCGGCGGGCGGATTCGAGAGGCGGCGCGATCGTTCGGAATGGCGCATCACCGCGAATGCAACCTGGAGTCCGCGGCGCTGTTGACCTTTGCATGCCTGAAGGCGCGTGAAGGAGAGGATTGCGATCTGATTGAACAAGTCCTGACGACCTGGGTGGAGATGCGTCGGCCGGACCTGGCTGCTTCGGCGGAGGATCGCAGGGCGATGGAATGCCTTGCGGAGCCGGACTGCCCCGAGGGTCTTACAGTCCTGGGTAAGCTGCTCTGGTCGGTCTGCGACGGCGCGAACCGCGCCAGGCTGATGGCGGCGATCTCCGACCGGAACGAACAGTTCGCCGCACTACGCACCTAGTCGCGCCAAGCCATCTGTCGCCGCCGCAATTCAATCGAATCAAAGAAACAGGCCCCGGACTGAGTTGTCCGAGGCCTGCATGCTGACTACTCTACGCGTTCGCGGACGACGCAAACCGCCGTGTTCCGCGAAAGGTATTGAAACGAGTTATTCCAGCATCATGCGTCGAGGCGCCGGCCCCGACATCACGAGGCAGAATGTCACGATGGCGTTATTGGGCGCCGGTGGCGACTTCCTGCCCCGCGGCCTTCCAGTCGGCGATGCCGCCCTTGTAGACCCAGACGTTGGTGTAGCCCCAGTTGGCGGCCTTGTTGGCGGCCATGTCACTGGCCGGACACTGCTTGCTGCCGCAGTAGAACACGACGGGCTTGGACTTGTCTTGCGGAAGCATCTCCGGCGTCATCTTCTCGACGCCCACATCCTTGGCCGCGGGAACGTGACCCTTGGAATAGCTGTCGGTTCCGCGGGCATCGATGACCACCACCTCGCCCGAGGCCATCTTGGCCTTGAGATCATCGGCGCTCTTCACCTGCTGAATCTGGTGGCCGCCGCCGCTGCAGCCTGAGACCAGAAGAAAGAGACCTGCGACGGTGCTGAATGCGATTCGAGTCTTCATGGAAATTCCTGTACTCCTGAGTAAAAGTGATCAAGGCGGCGCCGGAAAGGACTGGCCGCCGGGTGTATGAGCGAATGATAGGCAGGCCGCAAGCCGAGGCCAACCTGAGCTTCCGACCAAAAAAGCCCGAAATGGCCCATCAGATCTCGATCAGCGTTTTCGGCGTCTTTGTCAGGTTCTCAAACCCCGTCTCGGTGATCGCCACCATGTCCTCGATCCGCACGCCGCCCCAGCCGGGGTAGTAGAGGCCCGGCTCAACGGTGAAGACCATGCCGGGCAAGACCTTGTTTTGGAAGGTCGGCTTGATGCGCGGGTCCTCGTGGATGGCGAGGCCCACGCCGTGGCCGGTGCCGTGCATGAAGGCGTCGGCGCAGCCTTTGTCCTTGAAATAGTCGCGGCAGCAGGCGTCAAGATCGTGGCACGTCGCCCCGGGCTTGATGTGCTTGAGGCAGTTGAGCTGCGCCTGAAGGACGAGGTCGTACACCTCGCGATGGCGGTCGTTGGCCTTGCCCATGACGAGCATGCGGGTCATGTCGCCGCAGTAGCCGTGATAGACCGAACCGAAATCGAGCAGGACCATCTGGCCCTTTTCGAGTTTGCGCTTCGGATCGGGCGTGTAGTGCGGCCGTGCGCCGGTTTCACCGAATGCGACGATCGGCGCGAAGCTGTTGCCCTCGCTGTTCTTGCGGAGGAACGAGTCGATCTCGAATGCCACGTCGCGCTCCGAAAGCCCCGGCTTGATCCAGCCCGTGATGTGCGTGAAGCAGTCGCCAGTGATGTCCTGCGCCTTGCGAATCAGGTCGACTTCCTCCTTGGTCTTGATGAGCCGCAGGCCGAGCGGCACCTGCTGGGCCGGCTTCACCTCCATGTCGGAGAGATTCTCCATCAGGCCGAGGGCGTCGTTGTAGAGCAGCGCGTCGGATTCGAAGCCGATCGTCTTTTTGCCCGTGCCGATGATCGCGCGAATGGCGTCGGCGATGATCTTTGCGGTCGTCGGCGAATCGATCTTTCGCGGCTTGATGCCGGGGAGTTCCTGCGCGCCGGCGATGTATCGGCCGTCGCAGAGGAGGTGGATTTCACCCTTGTAGGCGAGGACAAACCCCTCCGGGTCGCCGAAGGACTGAACCTCGCCGGGCATTGTGGAGTGAAACCCGGCGATGTACTGGACGTTCTTCGGGTTGGTGATGAAGAGTGCGTCGAGGCCGGCGGCGGCGGTGGCGTCCATCAGCTTTTTGGTTCGCGTGGCGTCCATGTCGGGGCTCCTTTGGGATGATTTGCAGCGACGGCAGTCTGGATCGATTGCCATCGATTCCTGGCCAGATCCATTGCACATCGATTGTTCAAGACGAGATTTTGACGGCGCGGACGCAGGTTGGCAAATGCGGCCCCCCGGAATGGAACTGTCGGCAAATCAACTCAATTCCTCGGCCAGTTCGGTGGCCATCGGCCCTGTAGCTGAATCTGAGCGTCAATCGCGGCGCATGCGGGCAGTCGATGCGGGCATGGCCGTCCCGGCGCCCTGCCACGACCCATTTCACGAGAATTCGAATTGAAGCATGCCCGATCAGGATTCGTTCGACGAGCTCACGCCCGGGTCATTCCATGCAACGACGCAAATGGGAACGGACGGCAAGCCTAGAAGTCGATGTCGTGCGAAAGACACTGACAGAACCACGTTGGAGATCAAAGTCATGACAACTCAAGTGCAGGACGCGGCGGACCAGCTTCGGGTGGTGCTGGAGTCGTCGCCGGTGGAGGCGGTCGTCGCGGCGGCCGGCTCGGGCGCTCCGCAACGAATTCTGATCGTGCCCTGGGGCGAGGTGCGAAGCGACGCGGGCTCGTTCGTGATGGACGACGGCGCCGCAGACTCGGCCATCGCGGCGTTCACCGAGCATGGCACCGACCTTCCCATCGACTACGAGCATCAGACGCTCGGCGGCGCGTACAGTTCGCCGACCGGACAGGCGCCGGCGGCGGGCTGGGTGACTTCACTCGCCAAGGTGTCGCCGAGCGACGCGGGGCGCGACGGCGCACCCGCGGAGCCCGGCCTGTGGGGTAACGTCTCGTGGACGGGCGACGGCGCGGAGCGGCTGGCCAGTCGCCAGTATCGGTATCTCTCGCCGGTGGCACTGGTCAGAAAGCGCGACAGGCGGCTGGTCGGCCTGCACTCCGCGGCGCTGACCAACAAGCCTGCGATCGTGGGCATGCGGCCGATCGTCAACCGGGCCGCCGACGGCGCGGCCGCGACCTCCGGCGATGCCGGCGACAGCGCCGCTTCGGAAGTGCATCTTTCGGCGCTTCGCATCGCGCTGGCACTCGAACCGACGGCCGAAGCCGCCCTGGTCCTTCGAAGCGCGGTCAGCCGGATTCGTGAGCTCGAAACCGCCGAGCGGCGGCGCGGCGCGGAGGATCGCGTGGCGGCGGCGATGTCCGAGGGAAAGCTGGCCGTCTCTCAGAGGGATTGGGCCATCGCATTGGCACTCCGCGATCCAATGGAGTTTGAACGGTGGGCTGCCGACGCGCCGGTCATCGTCCTTCCGGGAAGAATCGATCCGCCGACGGGACACGCGGCGGGCGACGCTTCCGCGGCCGTTCATCGTGCGGCGGAAGCCTCGGCTCGCGAGGAGTGGCGCTCGCATCGCGCGTTTCTCGAGAAGCTCTGCGGCGAGGAGGCCTACGTGGCGTGCGCGCTGCGGCACCCTGTCGCATCCTGACGCACTTCCATCGCGACTCCGCAATTCGAAACTCAGTTGGCGAGATTCATGGGTCGGCCGGCGCGCGGCAGCCGTCGCGCGAGCAGCGCCGTTCAATCGAGAGGGAGACCATCATGGCATTGACGAAGAATCGGGAATTGAATCGATACGTGGATCAGGAATTGCGCGCCTACGGCGTCGCATCGGGGGCGCTCATCTTCAAGGGCGCCTTCGTCGGCGTGGAGCGGTCGTCCGGATTCGTCCGCAACCTGGCACCCGGCGATCTGTTCGCCGGCATCGCGTACGAGGAAGTCGACAACACCGGCGGTGCGGCCGGCGCGATGACGATTCGCGTCTACACCGAGGGCGATTTCGTGCTGCCCATCTCCGCGATGGGCCAGACGCTCGTCGGGGCGTCGGTCTATGCCGTCGACAACGAAACGATCACGGCGGCGCCCGTCGCCGGAGCGTCGATGGTCGGCGTATTCCTCGCGCCGATCTCGTCAAGCATCGGCATCATTCGGATTCTGCCGGCCGGTGCGCAACTCGTGGAGCTGGCGGTTCACCTGCCGATCGTGAGCTCCACGACCGTCGCCAACACGCACGTCATGTTGATCCCGCAGCGCCCCATTCGGATCATCAGCGCCCAGGTCGCCTTTCGAATCGTGCCGGACCAGGGGCTTCTGGACATCGGAACCACGCCGGCCGATCCGGACCAGATGGTCGACGCCTTCAGCCTCAACACGCTGTCGGCGAACACGCCCGCGCTGCTTCCGCTGGTCAGCCGCACCTTCGCGGCCGGCGCGCCGATCTATGCGAAGGTCGGGCAGGCGACAACCACCGCGGGACAGAACGGAATGGTGTCGATCCGCTACGTCGAGCTGCCGTGACGACGACCGTGGCGCGCGTCGGCGCATCTCGGAATAGAGGTATCAGGATGCCTCAGTCGAGGCACTCTTATTAGACCCAAGAAACGCGGGCGATGCCGGTTCAGACCATCACCGAAATCCGGAGGTGCAAGCGCCCTCCGATCAGCATGCAAGGAGCGATTCAACATGGCAATCATCAACAC
>CALLKH010000172.1 GCA_938008425.1 uncultured Planctomycetaceae bacterium
ATCTTGGTGAATTCGCCGACGCGCTTCGGGCGGAGATTGAGCGCGATGAAACCCCGACGTGCATGATCGCCGGCGCGGACCTCAGCCATGTCGGCCGTTTCTTTCAGGACGAACGCGATCTCAGCGAGGACCATCTCGCGGAGGTCGAACGACTGGATCGAGAGGCGCTCGCTTTCGTGCAAAGGGGGGATTTCGAGGGTTTTCGCGCGGCCGTCGCGTCGCGGGGGAACGACACCAACATCTGCAGCGTGGGTTGCATTTATGTGCTCTCGCGGGCGCTGTCGGGCGTCGGCGGCCCGGCGCTGCTCGGATACCATCAGGCGTTGACGCGGGAAGAGGAAAACTGTGTCACGAGCGCGGCGATGGAATGGGTCGCTCCGGCGTCAACGTCCGGCCGCCGCACGCCAGGGTGACAATGGGCGCGATACCGGCGTGCCGGCCTTGCCACTTCACGCGGCGTGACTGACACCGGTTTTCTTGAGCGGGCTCAGTTCGAAAGTTCGCGTTGAAGTTCGTCTTCGATGATCGGAACGATCAGTCCCAGGTATAGATCGACGGGGCAGTCGAGGCGGTCACGGGCTTCACAGCGGCCCCCGGGGGCCTGCATGCATTCAGGACAAATGATCGACTGAATCCGCTCGATGTAATCTTCAAGCCTCGGGCTGTCGATCGTCTGCACGAGCGTGGCGATATTCCTGGCCCACTCGAACACCGGACATTCGATTCGATCGAATCGACGGGGCGCTGTGCAGCTGCCGTCCGCGGTTCGGTGGACGCACACCGGGCAGATTTCTTGCTCAAACCGTTCTCGCAGTCGAACTTCCAGCGGACGAAGTCGCGCTGAAGACCTTGAAGGCGGATTCTGTCGCTCGGGGGTTGAATGCGTTCCTGCCGGCTTCGCATCGATACGCTTTGCCATTGATTCGATCAGCGCTCCCGTCAGTCGGGCGAGATCGAATGGCTTTTCGAGCACACGGATCGACCCCGTCGGCTGAAGGTTATTGGGATCTGAAACGAGCGCCACGACTCTCGCCGGTGCGGTATCTGCGAACCGAATGACTTCATCCGGATGATCGTCGGCGAGGGGGCTTCCCACGACAATCAGGCAGTTGGGATCGCGGACAAGTTCCTTCTCGGCTTCAACAAGATTTGAACGGTGCGTCAGATCGAAATAAGGCGCGAGCGCCTGGTCAATCGCCCAGGCCGTCAGCGGATTGTCTTCCATCACCACGACCCGGGTGCGCCGCCGCCCCTCTTTGAAGGGCGCAGGATTTATCAGGGTTTTCTTGAGGTGTTTTGAGTCGGTGTCCATGCACCTGACCACCGTAGCACGTTGAGTGCCATCTCGGCGCGAAAATCGGACGCCGGAGCATTCGAGTCACAACTGCCATGAGTGGCCGCGATCCGATTTTCGGGGCGACTCCGGGGCGGATTCCCTTCACGCTCGTCCGAGTATGACGAGTCATCGTTCGGCTTAGCTGTGTGAAGTTCCGCACGGGTCTGTTGGATTATCGCTTACCCGCAGGAAGCGGGAAATCGCACAGGGTAGAACTCAGTGCAAATCCGCGTGGCACGAAGCTTGCTTCATCTGAGCGTTCGGAGACGGGCGTCTGTCTCCGGGAGTATCGAATGACAGCCACTTTTCAAATGCCGCAGACGGACTCACTTGGATTCTGCAATGTACTGATGTCGGCGCTGGGCGGCGACGGCGCCAACATGGCGGGCAAGCTGCTCTACAAGATCGGATGCACGCAGTTCGGGCTCGATGGCGGATACGACGCACGATACGGTTCCGAGAAGAAGGGAACCGCGACCGATGTGTCGGTGCGTTTCTGCAGGCTCGGAACGCCGATTCGCCAATCGGGTCCGACCACGCGGCCCCACTTCCTGGTGATCTTTCATGACGATTTGATTGAGCCGCTCGATCTCGGAGCCGGCCTGGCCGCCGGCGCGGTGTGCATCGTCAACAGCGTGCTGCCGCCGGAGAAGGTTCGAGAGATGTTGCAGCTGTCGAGCGGTAAGGTGATCTGTGTCGATGCGACACGAATCGCGGTCGAGTGCGGCAGCCGGCTGAATATGCCGCTGCTCGCGGCGCTTTGTCATGAGCTGGGCTTCTCCGACGAAGAGGTGATGACGTTGATCGCCGCGCAGTGGCCCCGTGCGTCGGACCAGAACCTTCGCGCGTATTCGTCGGCGCTGTCCCAGTCCCACAGTGCCGCCTTTGACTCTGACGGGCGGTACAGACTTCGCGAAGTCACGGCCGGCCAAGGACCAATCGGCTGGAAGAACATGCACAACGGCGGCGTCATTGACGCGCTGACGCACTCGACGATCAATCGCGACAACCGCATCGCCGGGCGCGGGCGCGTTCCGCGGTTTGATGAAGCGGCGTGCAATTCATGCGGAATTTGTCTCACGATTTGCTCGGATCCGGGCGGCCTGCTCTGGCGGAGCGGTCGGATGGAGGGCATCGACGCGCAATTCTGCAAGGGCTGCATGCGCTGCGTTGAAGTCTGTCCGGATACGAAGAAGGGCAAGGCCCTCAAGATCGATTACGCCTGAAAGGCGGAAGGAATAATCCATGTCGGCATCACTCACTGAATCACCCGAATCTGTCGCGAGGTCCTCGACCGCACGTCAAACCGTGTGGCTGGGCAATGGCAACGAGGCTGTCGCTCGGGCGATTCTCGACATCGGCTACGACGCCGAGGGTTACTATCCCATTACGCCGTCGTCGGATGTCGGTGAGGCCGTTTCCAAGGCTTATGCGGCGGGGAAGAGTGACATCGCATTCATCGTCGGCACGAGCGAACTGGCGGCGCTGGGGATCTGCACGGGCGTCGCGGTGGCGGGGGGGCGTGTCGTCGATGTGACCAGTGCGAACGGGCTGCTGCTGAAGGCGGAGCAGATGCCGGCCATCTCCGGGCTGGGCCTGCCGATGGTTCTGAATCTCTCGACGCGCGACGTTTCGGCGCCCCTGAACATCAAGAACGGACACTCCGACTTGTACGCGGCGCTCGGCTGGGGCTGGATGATTTTCCTCGCGCCGACGGTCCAGGCGGCGTACGACATGAACATCATCGCCATTCGCGTCGCCGAGGCGGTGAATCTGCCGGCGATCGTCGCCTATGACGGGTTCCACACGTCACACGCGAATCGGCGAATCGAGGTCTTCGCGGACCGCGAGGATGTTCGGCGCTTTGTGGGCCCGCCGCCGTTCAAGGCGACCTTGAAGGGCGAGAATGGGCGATTCAGTCTTCTCGATGTGGGCCACCCGCGAACCTTCGGGCCGTACATGAACGATGATCTGATCAACGCCAAGGTGCAGATGGAGTTGAAGTTCGCGCGGGCGTATGAACTTCTGCCGCAGCTCTTCCGGGATTTTGAAGCGCTGTCTGGGAGATCTTATGGCTTTGTGCAGCAATATGGCACGAAGAGCGCGGAGAAGTGCCTCGTAGCGCTCAACACGGCCGGCGAGGCGGCGAAGGACGCCGTCGATGAGATCCAGCAATCCGGGGACGCCGCAAACCTGCTGATTCCGACAGTTCTTCGGCCGTGGCCCGAACGGGAAATCGTGGCGGCGATCGGCGATGCGGAGTACGTCGTCGTCGCGGAGCGAGCGAGTCAGTATGGTGCGAGCAATTATCTCGCCAATGAGATCGGCGCGGCTCTTCAGCGCGTGGGCAACTCCGCGACGGTCATTCAGAGAAGCTATGGCATCGGCGGATTGAATTTCACGAAAGACGATGCACTGAAGATGTACGGGGAATTCGGGCTGCATGGCTTTTCGTCAGCGACAAGCGGCGCCCTGCGAGCACGATCCGAGGATCATTCCGGACGAATCGATACGGACGACCATCGTCCGGTTTTCGATTTTGCCCCGCAGAAAGCGTACCACGGCGCGTGGCCGGGCGATCCCGATTACCACCCCGGCCAGACCATCAAGCCGCTGACCGCGCAGGAGTGCACGATCAATGAGGCCCTGAAATCCAAGGTGGATCTCAAGATTCTCTCGGGCATGCCGGCCCGTTTTGAAAAGCACTCGGCCTGCCCCGGATGCGGCATCTTTACCAGTCTCAATCTGTTTCTGCGCGGAATCGACGGCCACGTCTGCCTGCTCTTCAATACGGGCTGCGGCATGGTCGTGAGCACCGGGTACCCGCTCACGAGCTTCAAGGTTCCCTACTTCCATAACCTCTTCCACAACAACACCTCCACCGCAACGGGCGTGGTCGAAATGATCAAGCGATTGAGACAGCGCGGCGATCTGCCGGAGGAGGTGACGGTGGTGGCCGTCAGCGGCGACGGCGGCGACGACATCGGCATGGACCAGGTGATCGGCGCGGCGCTTCGAAACGATCCGTTCATCCTGTTCGAGTATGACAACAAGGGATACATGAACACCGGGGCACAGCTCTGCTACACCAGCTACAAGGGTCAGAAGTGCAGCAACTCGCACTTCGGCGAACAACAGGCCGGCAAGCGGCAGCATCACAAGGACATCGTGGAGATACTGCGCGGCACATTCGCGCCGTACCTGGCGACCTGCGCCGAGTCGCACGCGACGGACATGATTCGAAAGGCGCGGCAGGCCCAGGCGACGACGCGGGCCGGCGGGTTTGCGTTCGTCAAGACGTTGTCGGTGTGCCCGCTGAACTGGGGGATGGATGAGCATGTCGGACCCTCGGCGGTCGAGGCCGCCGTGAACGCCTGCCTGCATCCGCTGTACGAGATTGTCAACGGTGTGACGCGCATCACAGTGGATCCGGAACGGGCGAACAAGAAGATTCCGGCCGTCAGCGCGCTGGTGAAGATGGGCGGGGCTTTCGCGCATCTCGGGCGCCCGGAGTACGCGGAGCTGGCGGCCGAGATTCAGGAGGAAGTGGATCGACGCTGGAACCGGTTGAAGGCGATGGCGGAAAACCCGGCCCTGTGACGTTTCGTTCGAGGGTCTGAATTGAGGGAGTCCGCGCGGAGGGGTGCGTCGAAATCCACAGTTGAATGACATTTCGCGCAGGCGCTCGGGGAACATCCGGGCCGAGGGGCTTGTGCCGGTTGGCATGGGTCTTGCACACAGGCCGATCGGAGGTTTGCGGCGTGCGCGACTTTGCAGGAATTCGCGAGCGGGCGGTCCGCGTCGCCATTCGAACGGGTTGGTCGCCGGATCTCGATTTGATCTGGAACTGGCAGAAACAGGAAGGCCATGAACCGTGCTTCGGACTCTTCGATGATGCCTGCTCAATCCGCTGCCGATGGTTCGACGACTGCCGAACCGTCGCGCAAGAGCCGATCGACTCGCCCCTTCCCAAACCCGGCCCGGCCTGAATTCCATCGTAATAACGCGGCTTTTCAGGTCGATACGACGCTCAATTATAATGCTCGCATGAGCAATCAGCTTTTTGATGACATGAAACGATACGTCGCATTTGGTGACGACGACGCCGCCCGTTTGGTGGAGCTCAAGCCGCTGTTGGAGCCCCACCTCCCGGAGGTCGTGCGCCAATTCTACGACGCGCTGCTGCAACATCCGCGGGCCCGGGCCGTGTTCGGCGGCGATCTGGAACAGGTCGAACGGCTCCGCCGCAGCCTGCTTGTCTGGCTGGCGGAGTTGTTTGACGGCCGGTACGACCGCGAGTACTTCGAGCGCCGCTGCCGGATCGGCCGCACGCACGTTCGGGTGCACCTGCCCCAGCATTACATGTTCACCGCGATGAGCGTCATCCGCGGCGCACTGATGGCGGAAATCGAACGGGTGAAGGTCTCAAATCGCTCCGATATGCGCGACTCGCTCAACAAGCTGCTGGATCTCGAACTGGCGATCATGAATGAGACCTATCGCGAGGACCTGATGTCCCGGCTTCAGGCGATCGAGCACGCGGAGTATCAGGCGCGGCTGAGCCAATCGGAGCATCTTGCGACGGTCGGCGAGTTGGCGGCGTCGCTGGCCCATGAGATCAAGAATCCGCTGGCCGGCATCAGCGGAGCGATTCAGATCCTCGGCGACGATCTGGGCCCGGATCATCCGCGCACGGAAATTATTATGGAATGTCTGAGGCAGATCGACCGGCTCGATGCGGCGGTGAAGGATCTGCTCATCTACGCGCGGCCCAAGCCGCCCTCGACGTCGCGGGTGGCGGTCGGAAAGCTGCTCGGGCAGGTGCTCGTGCTGCTTCGCGAAGAGCCGGCGTTTCGCGGCGTCTGCGTTGAGTTTACCGAGCCGGAGAAAGACGTGATTCTCGAAGTGGACGAAGCGCAGGTCCACCAGGTTCTAACGAATCTCTTCATCAATGCCGCCCATGCCTGCAACGAGCGCGGCACGATTCAATGCCGGGTTCGCAACGGCGACAAGACGACGATCATCGAGATCGAGGATAACGGCATCGGCATGACCGCCGAGGTCGTTGCACGGGCGTTCGAGCCATTTTACACCACCAAGGCCAAGGGAACGGGGCTGGGTCTTGCCATCTGCAAGCGGATCATCGAATCCCACAAAGGATCGATCCAATTGCAGAGCCGACCGGGTCACGGCACCTGCGTCACGATTGAAATACCGGTGAGTCCATGAGCACGCCACACATTCTGATCATCGAGGACGAGAACCTGATTCGCTGGTCGCTTCGCCAGCGATTCAGCGACGAAGGCTATGCGGTCGAAGAGGCGACGACGGCGGCCGAAGGCCTCGCCAAGATGGAAAGCGCGATCTTCGATCTCATCATGCTCGACTACAAGCTGCCGGACAAGACGGGGCTTGATGTTCTGAGACAGTTGCGAGCCGGAGACGCCGACGTCTTCGTGCTCATGATGACGGCATACAGCAACGTGGAAAACGCCGTTGAGGCGATGAAGCTCGGCGCACTCGACTACATCCCGAAGCCGTTCAAGATGGATGAGCTGATGCTCACGGTCGCCAAGGCGCTGGAGACGACGCGGCTCAAGCGTGAGCTTCGGGATTTACGGGCCAAGATCAAGGAGGCGCACGGGTTCGATCGCATCCTGGGCCGGTGCCCGGCGATGCAGTCGCTCTTCACGACGATCTTCGATGTCGCCCGCAGCGGGGCATCGACGGTTTTCCTGCGCGGTGAGAGCGGAACAGGCAAGGACCTTGTCGCCAAGACCATTCACTACAACTCGGATCGCGCCACCCGCCCGTTCATGAACATCACCTGCACCGCGCTGCCGGAGATGCTGCTCGAGAGCGAACTCTTCGGCCACGAGCGGGGCGCGTTCACGGATGCCAAGCAGCAGAAGCGCGGCCTGATCGAACTGGCCGACGGGGGGACGGTTTTTCTCGACGAAGTCGGCGACATGCCCGCGACGCTCCAGGCCAAGCTGCTTCGCTTCCTGGAGGAACGGGCGTTTCGACGGGTGGGCGGCGTGACGGACATCAAGGTCGATGTGCGCGTCATCGCGGCGACGAATCGCGACATTCGTGAGCTGATGGAGAAGGGCGAATTCAGGGAGGATCTCTACTATCGCCTGAACATCATCGGACTCGATCTGCCGCCGTTGCGCGATCGGGGTGATGACATTCGCATGCTCGCGGAGCATTATGTCGGCCTGTTTTGCCAGGAATTCAAGCGGCCCACCATGGAACTCACGCCCGCGGCGGTCAAGAAGCTGATGGGTTACCCGTGGCCCGGAAACGTGCGCGAGCTGCGCAACGCCATCGAGCGGGCGGTGCTGCTCTGCAAGAATTCAAAGATCGACGCCGACGACATCGCCATTGATCACTCGGGATCTCCGGTTCGCGGCAATGGCTACGTGCTGCCGCGCGAAGGGGCGAGCCTCGCATCGCTCGAGGAAACGGTCGTCCGGCAGGCGCTCGAATACTGCGAAAACAACCAGACCCGCGCCGCCAAGCTGCTGCACCTCTCGCGCGACCAGCTTCGCTCTCGAATGCAGCGGTACGGCCTGCTCTAGCGCCGAAGCGGCGAACGCTCCGCTGATCTCGCATTCAACAGCCGATGGAAGCGACGCGGCGGGCTTTTCCGACGCTGCATGTCAATTTGCGATTTGTTCGTGCGCCGCCTTGGCGATACGATTCTGGTCGTGTTGTCCGGTTTGCGCTGTACCCCTCGGAAGTTTTGAAAGCTGGCACTCAACTTGCCACTTAGACTTTCGTGGATCTTCGCGGCACTTCGCCGCTCGATTCTGCAAGAGAGGCGGAGGTGCTTCATCCATGATCCTGTCACGTCGCAATCCCGTGGTTCGATTCTTCAGCAGCGTCAAGGTCGGTCTCGTCTGGATGGGGCTGATCCTTTTCTACGCATCGATCGCGTCGGCGCTGCCCCAGGTGCGC
Organism: uncultured Planctomycetaceae bacterium; assembly: GCA_938008425.1. Taxonomy (GTDB): domain Bacteria; phylum Planctomycetota; class Phycisphaerae; order UBA1845; family UTPLA1; genus JADJRI01. The sequence goes on from CALLKH010000172.1 coordinate 8,300, forward strand.
GGGGCGCTCGAAATGACCGAGATGGAGATCTTCCGCCACTGGATCTTCACGCTCCTGATCTCGCTCTTCACCATCTCGCTCGTCACCGCCACGATCGTGCGCATTCCGTTTCGATTCGTGAACGCGGGGGTGCTCACGGTTCACCTCGGGCTGCTGATGCTGGTCGTCGGCTCGCTCTGGTACTTCGGGACGAAGGTCGAGGGCGATGTGCTGCTTCAGTCGCCGCGCGTGGAGGTGGTCAACACCGGCAGCGGCGGCGAGCGCGTGCTGGCCGAATTCCTGGCGAGTGCCGGTGAATCGTGGTCGACCAACATGCCCGCGATGGGCGGGCAGATGAAGGTCGAGGTGACGGGGATCGGCCGTGATGCCGGCGGCGTGGTCAACTCGGCGCGCGTCCAGGTGCGATTTGGCGTCGGTGAACCCATCTCGCGAGAACTGACCGCGAGCGGCGGGGCGGTACCCATCTTCGGCGACCGGCTGGCACTTCGGCTCACCTCGTTCCCCGCGGCCACGCAGTTCTTTGATAATGAAACACCCGCACTCTACGTTCGCCGAACGAGCGGCGCAGGAGAGAAAGTCGCCAAGCTTGAAGGCCTGCCGCTCTTTCGTGAGCGACTCGTCGGCAGCGAGGAGGAACTCTTCGACAACGCCCGGCGGCCGGTGGTCTCGAAGCGATCCGCGCCGCAGGTCGACCTGGCGGGGCTGAAGATCTCCACCGGTCTGATCGAGGACTGGCGCATGCCCATCCAAGTTGATTCCGCCGAGCTTCCGTTCGACGTCACCGTGACCGGTTACGTGCCGTATGTCTCGCGATTCGAGCAGTCGGCAGTCGGCGGCGATCGCCTCAACCCGGCGGTGAACCTGCGGCTGTCGGCCGGCAAGGTCTCGCGGGAGATTTCGCTCTTCGCCCTCGACGCGGCG
>CALLKH010000173.1 GCA_938008425.1 uncultured Planctomycetaceae bacterium
CGATTCCCAGAAGAAAAGGAGAGTGGGGTGACCGGCGCAGCCTGGTCCGGGCTCATGGCCAGCACCGCCGCCGTACCCCACTCACTTTGGTCGTACCTTCGGAGGTGAGGCCTGGAAGGTTCGACTGGGTAGAGAGTGGGGCAATTCTCGTGCCGACCATATTTGCACTTAGGCTTACTCCGTCGTCAGGCTCTCGATTGCCCTCTTTTCTCGTGAGTAGTTGGCGATGGGGTCCGATCTTACAGCAGTCGTATCGAGAAGGTGGGTAGAAATCACCAGTTACTGCGCATTTTTGGAGAGGCCAAAGCGCCGGTTTAGGGCGTTTGCGGGCGCTTTTTGGTGAGCGGAGATAATGGACCGAACGGTCCTAAATGGGTTCCGACCCAAACAATTCGACGAGGCGGGCAATCGTGATCTCTTCGAGGGAATCGACGATCAGGTCCGCGGACTCGATTCCCTTGGGTGATCGGGGGCTGCGGAGGCAGATGCATTTCATTCCGCCGGCGTGAGCCGCCTGGATACCGACCGGTGCATCCTCGACGACGATGCACTGCGAGGGTTTGAGGCCGAGCGTGTTGGCGGCGCGGATGAACACCTCGGGATCGGGCTTGCCGTGGGTGACGTCGGCCCCGCTGATCCGGGCATCCACAAAGATCATCAGGTCCGCTGAGCTGCAGACGAGTTCAACATTCTCCCGCGGGCCGGATGAGCCGATGGCGATCCGTGCGCCGGCCGCACTGAGGGTTCGCACCAGCGATCGAACGCCCGGCATCATCGGCAGACGGCCGCGAACAAGATCTCGGTAGAGCGATTCCTTGCGGTCGTCGTATTGACGCACCTTTGCGTTATCCGTTTCGCCGAACAACGTGCGGATGATGTCGCGGCTGGTGCGGCCGAAGGTTCCGGCGAACTGTTCCTCGGTGACTTCCGCGCCGATTTCCCGGGCGAGCATCCGCCAGCTTTCGAGATGGGGCTCGTAGCTATCGACGATGACGCCGTCCATGTCGAAGATCACGCCGACGCCGACAAGCAGTTGTTCAAGCGGTGTGGTCATATTGATCCATTCTCCGACCGGCGCAGAAAAAAAGGGGCGCCGATCGATTCGATGGCGCCCCTGGTCGTCAATCTGAATCTGTCCGCGGGTGTGTCGCAGACGGAATACGGCGGCCGTTTCAGGCTGCCTTGCTCTTTCGCTTGGCCGGAACGTGCTTCTTGGCCGCATCAACGATCAGCGTGAACGCCGCGGGATCGGCGATGGCGATTTCGCTCAGCATTTTCCGGTTCAAATCGATCACGGCATGCTTGAGGCCGTTGATAAACGCGCTGTAGGAAATCCCGCGTTCACGGCAGGCGGCGGTGATGCGAATGATCCAGAGGCGGCGGAAGTCGCCCTTGCGGCGGCGACGATCGCGGTAGGCATAGGCACCGGCGCGAACGACGGTGTCCCGGGCACTGTTGAGCAGCTTGCTTCGGGCGCCGTAGTAGCCCTTCGCGGCCTTCATGGCTCGCTTCACCTTCTTGTGGTGAGCGACATGTGTCTTGGTTCGTGGCATGACTGAAGCTCCGAGTTCTCAATCGCGGCCGGCCGTCATCGGCGCCGCGGGTCAATTCCTTACACACCCATCAGGCGTCGAATCTTGGCGGCCAGCGGCTTGTCACCGAGTTCGAGGTGCTTTCGCATGCTGCGTCGTCGCGAAGAGCTCTTTCCGCTCATGAGGTGGCCGGCGCCGCTCTTGTTGTAGCGCACCTTGCCGTTGGCGGAAATCTTGATTCTCTTGGTCAGACCCTTGTGGGTTTTCATCTTGGGCATAGCAGTACTACTCCAACGCTGCTTGGGGTTCAAAAGAGCACCGCAGTCTAGGGCCAAGCGGCCTTCCTTGCAAGGGACTCACAACCATCGATTCCGCAAGGGGATTGCCGCGTTCAGGGCTTTTTTGCCCCGGAGCCGCGCGGCCGCCGCGAGGGCTTTGACTTGGCCGGGCCGGTGGGGGAAGCCGCGGCGGCCGGTGATCCCGCCGGAGACCCGCCGCCTCTTAGTACGTCCAATAAATACCGCCCCGTGTGGCTCTCAGGGATCTTGGCAACGGCCTCCGGTGTACCCTGGGCCACGATTTGCCCACCGGCGTCGCCGCCCTCGGGGCCGAGGTCGATCAGCCAGTCGGCCTGCTTGATGACGTCCAGATTGTGCTCGATCACCACGATGCTGTGGCCGGCATCGCAGAGGCGGTTGAGCACGGCCAGCAGTCGATGGATGTCCGCGAAGTGCAGCCCGGTGGTGGGCTCATCGAGAACGTAGAGGGTGTGGCCCTGCGGAGACTTGCCAAGCTCCGCCGCGAGCTTGATCCGCTGCGACTCGCCGCCCGAGAGCGTGTCTCCCGGTCGGCCGAGTGTGAGATATCCGAGTCCGACCTCCACCAGCGCGCTCAGCACATCGCGGATCATCGTGAAGCTGTCGAAGAACTCGACCGCCTCCTCCACGCGCATGTCGAGCACATCGGCGATCGACTTGCCACGGTAGCGAATCTCGAGCGTCTCGCGGTCGTATCGCGTCCCGCGGCACTCGGCGCATTCCACGAAGACATCGGGCAGGAAGTGCATCTCGATCCGGCGGACGCCCTGGCCCTGGCACGCCTCGCAGCGACCGCCCTTGACGTTGAAGCTGAACCGCGCGGCGTTGTATCCGCGCACCTTCGCCTCGCGCGTGGCGGCGAAGAGGGCGCGTATCCGGGAGAAGACGCCGACGTACGTCGCCGGGTTGCTTCTTGAACTGCGGCCGATCGGCGATTGATCGATGTCGATCACCTTGTCGACGAAGTTCACGCCGAGGAGCTGATCGTGCTCGCCGGGAAGATCGCGGGCGTCGTGGATTTTCCGCCGCAGCGCCCGGAGCAGGATCGAATTCACCAGCGTGGACTTGCCGGAGCCCGACACGCCGGTGACGCAGCAGAACACGCCGAGCGGGACTCTGATGTCGATGTTCTTCAAGTTGTTTTCGCGAGCGCCTTTAATTTCGAGCGAGCGTTCCGACATCACGGTTCGACGGCGTTTCGGAGTGGGAATCGAGAGTTCACCGCCCAGGTACTTCGCAGTGATTGATTCGCCAGACTTCGACAGCGCCGCGGCATCACCGCTGACGAGAATCCGCCCACCGTGGGCGCCCGCGCCGGGACCGACGTCGACGATCCACTCGGCCGTGCGGATCATGGCCGGATCGTGTTCGACGACGATCGTCGTGTTTCCCGCCGCTGTGAGTCGCTTGAGCGAGTCGATGAGCAGCGCGGTGTCGCGCTCATGCAGGCCGATAGTCGGCTCGTCGAGCACGTAGCAGACGCCGACGAGTCCGCTGCCGATCTGTGTTGCCAGCCGGATGCGCTGGGCTTCGCCGCCGGAGAGCGTGGCGCTGGTGCGATTGAGTGTCAGGTATCCGACGCCCACGTCGAACATGAATCGGAGTCGCTCGCGAAGCTCGCGCAGGATGGGCGCGGCGATGCGTTCGTGTTCACCGTTGAAAGACAGCCCGGCGAAGAACGCGCCGGCCTGTTCGATGTTCATGCGAACGACTTCGTGGATGTTGACGCCGCTGACGCGAATCGCGAGCGCTTCGGGGCGAAGCCGCGCGCCGCGGCACGCCGTACACGGGCTGTCGGCCAGAAAAGCGTTGAGCCGGCTCTTGAGTGAATCGCTCTCGGTCGTTTCCCAGCGCCGCTTCAGGTTGGGAATGACGCCTTCGAAGCGGAACTTGTGTTTCTTCTCGTCCGCGTGCGTGGTGCCGTTCATCAGGATGACGCGGGCATGCGGGGGGATGCGCTCGAAGGGCATGGCCGGCGGGACCTTCATGCGCTCGCAGAACTCTGAAATCGCGCGGGCGTAAAGCGCGGCGAGCCTCGGTCCGACGCGCTTCCACGGCACGATCGCGCCCTCTTCGAGCGACAACGCCGGCTCAGGTGCGATCAGTGCCGGATCGAATTCGAGCACGCGGCCGAGTCCGCCGCAGGTCGGGCAGGCGCCGTGCGGCGAGTTGAAGGAAAAGAGCCGCGGTTCCAGCTCGGGCAGGGTGATGCCGCAGGCGATGCACGCATAGCGCTCGGTGTGCGTTTCATCGGTCCACGGAGACGCCGCGTGGCCGCCGGGCGGCTGGTGCGAAATGATGACGATGCCTTCGGCCGACCGGAGCGCCGCCTGGATTGATTCCGCCACGCGCGACCGCAGGTCGGGCTTGATGACGATCCGATCCACGACGGCCTCGATGGTGTGCGCCTCATTCGCATCGAGCGGCGGGGCGTCCGCGAGTTCGCAGAGCACGCCGTCGATTCGCGCCCGGATGAATCCCTCCTTCTGAATCCGCTCCAGCACGGCCGCATGATTGGCGGCCCGGTTTCGCACGAGCGGCGCGAGGATCATCACGCGCGACTGCTCGGACAGCGCCAGTACGGCATCGACGATCTGCGAGACCGTCTCACGCTGCACGGTATTTCCGCAGTTCGGGCAGTGCGGTGTGCCCACACGTGCGAAGAGCAGCCGAAGGAAGTCGTAGACTTCTGTCGTCGTCGCGACAGTCGAGCGGGGATTCGATCGGCCGGCCTGCTGCGCGATGGCGATGGTCGGTGGCAGCCCGGTGATCTGATCGACATCGGGCTTGGCGATCTGGCCGAGAAACTGCCGGGCGTAGGCCGAGAGCGACTCGACGTATTTGCGCCGGCCTTCGGCGTAGATGGTGTCAAAGGCGAGGCTGCTCTTGCCGGATCCGCTCAGGCCGGTGATGACGATGAGCCGGTCGCGCGGCAGATCGAGGGAGACGTTTTGAAGATTATGCGTGCGAGCGCCGCGGATGCGAATCCAGTGCGGGTCGTTGGGATCGCCGGCGACGATGGTCGCGGGGGCGCCGGCGCGGGCGTGTGGAGCCGAGGTCGGGGAGGCATCGCGGTTCATTTGTCGCGCTGAAGGGTGATGTCCTTGTTGTCGTCCTCGGTCTTGTTCTGCATGGAGTAGTTGTCCTGCTGCCGTTTGTGGTTGACCTTCAGCTTCTGCTCGTAGAGGTCCATCACATCCTGGGCATTGAGGCCGACGCACTGCGCCATGGAGATCCAGAAGAACAGCAGGTCGATGACCTCCACCCGGGCGTTCTGGAGATCGTGAAGCTCAAACCGGCGGCCCTCCTTCGCCTCGGCGCACCAGTGCTTCCAGTACATGCAGTTGCGAAGCTCTTCCAGCTCGTTGGCGGCGGCCATGATGTAGTTATTGAGCCACTCGCCGGCGATCTTGGGGTCGAAATTGTCGTGCAGCTTATCGGGATCGAATCCGATCCGGCGATTGAGTTCGGCCTGGCGTTCAAAAAGCTGTTCTAGCATGGGCTGAGGCTCCGGGGGTTGAATCGGAGCCGCGGCCGACCGGGCTCGCGGCGCGATGACTCCAAAACGTCGAGCATACCGCGCCGGGAGCGCATTCACCAATGCGGCGCATCGATTGTTATACTTGTAGGAGGACGATTCCGAGGCGGTCCTGGTCGATTCGAGCGTCATTCATCGGCGAGATCGACGCCGCCCGGTCAGGGTCTCGCCCTTTGTTCGTGTGGGCGACGACGATGCGTCCTGGAAAGGTCCGGCAACCACTTGGCGACTGAGGCGACACGCCGATACGCACTTTGTCTCATCGGTGATGACGATGTCATCGATCGATTCCCCAGCGCCGTGCGTTATCTTCAGATCGGCCTCGTGGATGAGCCCGCCGATGTCATGCTGGTTCTTCCCGAGTCCGGCCGGGCCGCAACACTGATCGCCGGGCCGACGACGCTGCTCACCTATCGCCGGCGCCGCTGGCCGTTGGATGCGCTGGTTCCCCGCGAAGTGATCAACGCGCTGCATCGGCGGCTCGATCCGATCGGCCGCGATCGAACGCTGATCGTTCATGCACTGTCGGTGTCGGGGGCGCCGCTGGCGGCTCGCGTCGCGCAGGAGTTCGGCTGCGAGTTCATCGTCAACGTCGCGACCAGTCTCGTTCAACACGATTCGCAGGCGGGGCGGGCGATGGATCGAGCAGCGTACCTCGTCGTGCCAGCCACAGGAATTCGAGACGCGCTGCAGCGAACGCCGTTGGCGGCGAGAAATATCGAACTGGTTCGGCCGGGCGTCGCCCCACTCGAGGCGGCGGCGGCCTTTGATGATCGCACCATTCATCCCTCGCTTGTTTTTTCGGGGCCGCTGACCGCCGGCGGCGGGGCCGATGTGCTGCTTCGCGCCGTATCGCGCGTCCTCAAGGATCATCCGCATCTTCTGGTTTTCATCGTCGGCCGAGGTCCGCTCGAATCCGAACTTCGCCGAATCGCGGAGGTGCTTCGGATTTCGTCGAATGTCATTTTCACGGGGCGACTCGAACAGCTTCGAACGGCACTGAATTCGGCGGACATCTTTTGCGTGCCGAAGCGCCTGAATGTCTTTCGCGAGGAGCCGATTCATGCGATGGCGGCGGGGCTGACCATCATCGCGGCCGAAGGCACATTCTGCGACGGGCTCGTTGATCACGTGAACTGCATCCTCGTCCCCAACGGCGATGAGGTTCAACTCGCCAACCAGATCGGACGCGTGCTTTCGAATCCCGAGGAAGTCCGGCCGCTCGTGAAGGAAGCGCATCAGCAGGCAAAGACGATGTACCCGGTCTCGAAGATGGTGAACAACTACCTTCGTCTTTACCAGACACTGGTGTATCGGCGGTCAACGCTGACGATTCCGGCGGCGACCTGACTGCGGCAAAGCGGTGCAGTGGGAGTGTTGCGTCCAGTAATAGCTGCACGGGCGAGCCGGGGCTCCGGCGGCCCGTCGGTCCGTTGGTCCGGCCGAGGTCATTCGATAACATCCTGATCTTGACGCGGGCCGGTCGCCGAGCCGCCGCAGGGTTTCAATCATCACATTATTCCGTTGCTCGCGGAGGGGCGTTGTCATGGCCAGGTTTGATCGTCGCGCCAGTTTGCTTCTTGTAGGAATCGGATCGGTGTCCGCCGTCTTGGCCGCCGGTTGTCATCATCCCGAGAAGTCGTCGTTCACGGGGCCGCGTGTCTATCTGATTCAGGGCGCACCGAGCGAGCAGTCCGACGGGCTCGAACTCATCAGCCATGAACTTCAGAAGCAGGAGATCAACGCGAAGGTCTATTCGCCGGATGACTGGCTTCGCATCGTCGTCGATATCGACGCCCGGCCGTGCGAAGAGGTGATTCTCGTCGGCCACAGCCACGGCGCGTTCCTGGCGACGCAGGTCGTCCGCCACTACGCGCAGGAGCACAAGACCAAATATATCGAGGCCGTGTTCACGCTCGATGCCTACAACAAGGATTGGCCGCACAATCTTCGAGAGGCCGGCCTTTGCGATCCACATGAAAAGCCGATGAACATTCCGATCGGCCATAACGCATTGCGTGTACGGAATTACAACCAGTCGAATCCCGACAGCCGCCGCTGGGGCGCCGATCTGGTCACCACGCGGGCGACGGACCAGATGTTTGAGCATCCGTACTACTGGTATGACGACTTCTGGAATCGCCGCGCGGTGGGCGGGCAGATTCTGGCCGAAGAGGTGACGGACGAAGGCGTGCTGCATGTGACGATTGACAACGAGAGCGCCCTCGTGCAGCGTATCATTCGAATGTGCCGAAGGGCGGCGCTGTCACCGTATCACTACACCCCGCCGGAACACCACCCGGATGTCCAAGCGAAACCCGAGCCCGCACCGCGCCGCGCAAAGAGAGAATCAGCGGTCTAGCCGTGCGGGTGTCGATGCCCCGGACGCGGCTGCGCGCCGATCGGCCTCGGCCTCGCTGGTTGTCATTCTCGTTTCAATTCTGATTGCATCGCTAGCCACCGGCATGCTCGCGACGATGATCCGCAAGCCGACGTCGATGATCGGCGCCATGACGCGCGTGGAGAATGTCGGCCTCCTGGCGTCCAGCGCCAAGCGGGAGTATGCGGCCGCGATTCAGCGTGATTCGGATCTCAACGCACGAATTGCAGTGGATTACCTCCTTTCATGGGTGTATCTCGTCGAACTCGGTCGACAGACGCCATCGCGCGGGGTGGAGATCGGAAAGTCCTACTTCGATGTTGGTCCGGACAATCTCGTATCGAGAATCGCCTATGCGGCCCTGGTCGATGCGCGAGATTCCGAGCCGGCGCCGACGGATGACAAGTCGATGGATTCGGCGAGTCGCCCGGCGGATGTTTCGAAGCTATCCGAGTCAGCCCGGCCGGTCATGGAGCGTTTCGCTGCGATGAGGGAAATCATCGAGTCGACGCCCGCCGACAGGACGACGCTTCATAACCAGTCGCTGGTCGACCTCTGGGGCGACATAGTGAAGCGCCATGTCGAGCGGCCGGACGTGGCGGCCTCCATCGCGCTTCGCCCGCCGTACGCGAATCTTCAGGAATACCGGGTCGGTCCGGTTCGAATTCATCTGACATCGCTGCCGATGATCAACGCGCGAATCGGTGCGCTGGCCAACGCACTGGCCGCCGAGGGGCATGAAGCGGAGGCGAAGTCCTGTCGCGACTGGATGGCTCGCACGTGTCTCGGGCTGATGCTTTCGGAACAGGACGCATCGACGCGGCTGCTGTGCTCGGAATTGATTTCGCAGAACGTGAAGGGATCTGCGCCGGCGGCCGCTGAGTCGCTCGATCGGTTTCGTAGCGATTATCTGGCTGCTGCCGCCGCGGCGCCGATCGATCATGCCGATCAGGACATGACCAACAAGCCGAGCGTCGCCCCCGTGGAGTATGAACGTGCGGTCGGGCTTCTTGCGATGTCGGCGATGTCGTGGGCGGCGGCGGCGGGATCGGCCGGGGCGATGGTCGTTGTGCTTGTCGTGGGGCCGATCGCATTTTTGCTTCGGCGACGACGAAAGCAGGGCGATTCGGCCAGTGATCCGTCGAATGCCGGGGCGCATGTTGTGCGACCCTGGTATGTCATACTATTGGCATCCATCGCACCGGCGGCGCTCGTTTGCATCCTGTGTCTGATCCGGCTTCGGACGGATCGCTATTTCTCGCAGACCGGCGGAGTCATGCTGGCGCTGTTCGCCGCGGCGATCGGCGCCGCGTCGGCGCTGGGACTCGCCGCGATTCGCACCCAGGCCGCTCGCGTCGGACGCATGTCGGCGGTCGGCGTGATGATCCTGCTGGCGATCCCGTTCATGTTGCCGATGTCGTCGGTGACCGGCTTCGCCCGTACGGTGTCACTCGCCCTCGGGTCGGAGTGGCTGGTCATTCCTCTTATGGTCGCGCTCGTCTCCACGGCCGGCGTGCTCTGCGGCGCGTCGATTCGCACGCTTATTTCTTCGACCGCCGTCACCTGGTGCCTGCTGACCTGCTTCGCACTCGGTCTGTATCTGACGCACGCCGCGTTCGATCGACAATACCAGTCCGCTGCGGCCGTCGCCCATGCGGACGAGGTGGCCGCTCGGCTTGGCCCGGACTGGCAGAAGACCTATCTGAGACCCGCCCTTGAGCACTATGATCTTCCGCGCCCATGATCGCCCATCTGATCAGCATCGGAAACGAAATCACCGGCGGCCAGACCGTCGACACGAATTCCGCGTGGCTCGCGCGGCAACTGGCGGCGCTCGGTGTGCGGTGCGTGCGTCATGTGTCGATCGCCGATGAGCTTGAGCCGATCCGCGACGCCATCATCGCGGCATCAAACGAAGCGGACCTGGTTCTCATCACCGGCGGACTCGGTCCGACGCCCGATGATCTGACGCGCGAGGCGCTGGCCGCGGCGATGAACGTGCCGCTCGAACTCGACGAGCCGAGTCTGGCGCACATCGTCGAGTACTTTTGCTCCCGCAACCGCGCCATGCACGATGCCAACCGGCGGCAGGCCATGATCCCGCGCGGAGCGGCGCCGGTTGTGAATGATCTGGGCACCGCACCGGGCATTCGCGCGCGGGTCAATCGTGCCGAGATCATCTGCATGCCCGGCGTGCCCTTTGAAATGAGGGCCATGTTCGAGAAGTCCGTGCGGCCGGCGATCGACACCGGCGGCGCGGTGGTGATGGAGCGCATTCTGCGGACGTTCGGCATGAGTGAGTCCGAGGTCGGCGGGCGCATCGGCGATCTCATGCGGCGCGATCGCAATCCCACCGTCGGCACGAGCGCCGCGGATCTCATCATCTCGATTCGCATCGTGGCCGAAGCGCCGTCGCCGGCCGATTGCACGACCATGCTCGACGCGGACGCTCGGGAAATTCGCGAGCGGCTGGGGCATGTCGTTTACGGCGAAGCCGACGAGACGCTTGCGTCATGCGTCTCCGCGATGCTGCTGGTTAGCGGGAAGACGATCGCAACCGCCGAGTCCTGCACGGCCGGTTTGATCGCCAAGCGATTGACGGATGCGGCCGGTTCGAGCACGTACATGATGCAGGGGTTCGTGACGTATTCGAATGAGTCGAAGACGCGCCTGCTCGGTGTGCCGGCGGATCTGATCGCGGCGAAGGGCGCCGTGAGCGCCGAAGTCGCGGGGGCGATGGCCGACGGGTGCCGGCGCGTGTCGGGTACTGATTACGCCGTGGCCGTCACGGGAATCGCGGGCCCGGGCGGTGGGAGCCCGGCCAAGCCGGTCGGGCTGGTGTATGTCGGCCTGGCGACACCTGAAGAGACGGTGGTGAAGGAGCTTCGGCTGGGTGACAACCTTCGGCGTGATCAAGTTCGCGACCGGTCGGCCAAGGCGGCGATCAATCTGCTGCGGCTTCGGCTGATGAAGGATCGGGACTGAACCGCGCTTGACCGGGGTTTATTGGTGCGTTGGTCGAGGCGTCAGTCCCGCCGCTCGCCGCCGAGGCCGGCTCCGTTCGGTCGATTCGCCTTGCCGCGGCGATACGCTTCGCGCCGGTCGTTTCGCTTCGCCCCCGATGTTCCCGTCGCTCCTGCTGATCCCGCTGCGGTTCGTTGCACTTCGCGCGACGGCATTCCCGGTCTAAGATGATCGCCTCAGCGGCGAAGCGATTCGCCCGGCCGAAGTCCTGCCGCGCCCAGCGCAGGCGGGAGGAATCGGCCGCATGGAGAGGTGTCCGAGTGGCTGAAGGAGACGGTTTTGAAAACCGTTTAGGTCGCAAGGCCTACGGGGGTTCGAATCCCTCCCTCTCCGATTGTTCCGACAGCACATCCACAAACTCCTGAAACTCC
>CALLKH010000174.1 GCA_938008425.1 uncultured Planctomycetaceae bacterium
GCCGCATGCCCTTGCCATCAATGCCGACAAGCCAGAGGCTGGTGCGGCCCTTGTACGCTTCGAAGTCGGTCGTTCTCAGCGAAAACAGAATCGTCCGGCCGTCGGGCGAGACCTGCGGATCGCCGATGCGATCCATTTTCCACATGTCGTGAACGGAAAACGGATGGGTCTCCTCGGCGGCGGCCACGCGGGCATTCAGGCTAGTCATCGAAAATGCGGTCCCCAGTAAGAACGTAGAGGAAAGAACGAGCGAAGCTCTCATGAATTGAAACTCCCGAATCTGAACATGCAACCAAACGTCCAGACCGGCGATTCGACCTCTTGCAGCCGAACCCCCGATCCGACTCGAGTCTGCATCATACGCGGACTACCCGTCCCTGCCGACCCCACACGCGGGGTTCGCCGATCGATCCGCGGTTGTCGCGATTCCTGCACACTCATACAGTACTCGGCCGCGGTGATTTCGCGGATTCGCCGGATCTTTCGGCGCGAGATTCATCGGACTTTGAGTTCAACGTGCCATGGGACGATCACCGCTCCGAACGCTGCGACGCCGCCTGACCGCGGGCCTGACCCACACGGCCTGCGATGCGGCGCCCTGGATGCCGAAGAGCGCGATCTCGGCGGCGGAATGGCTCATCGGCAGATTCGGCGCGCTGACGCCGGTCCTCGCGAGCACCGTACGTCGCAACATGAAAGCGGCCGGCGTTTACTCGCCGAAAGTAATTCGTGATTATTTCAGAAACGCCGCGCTCCACCTCACCAACGGCGTACGCATCTTTCACTTTCGCGGCCGGCCGGAAGCGATCCGTGAAATCGCCCGGCGCGAGGTTGATCTGGATCCCTCGGTCGATGTCGCCCGCAAATTTGCAAGCGAAGGCCCCGGCGGGATCATCACGCCGGCGCACTGCACCAACTATCTCGTGTCGCTCGTGCGACTGCGCGAGACCGTACCGTTTGCGATCTATTTGCGGTGGTCCAAGGATCAGCGAAAGGTCGAGCTGAAACGGAAGTGGTGCGAGAATGCCGGGCTGGATGTCATCATCGAGTCACGCGACGCCGCCAATCCGATGGGCGCGGCGATGGTCCTGGCTGAAACCATCCGCGACGGGAAAATCCTCGCGATCACGCCGGACCTGGCACAGGAGTCCGACGTCGGTACGCCGGTGCAGACGCTCGGCCGAACGGCCTATCTTCCGACCGGGCCCGCCTCGCTGGCGCTGCTCTGCGATGTACCGTTGATTCCGCTGTTCGCAAGACAGGTCGCCGGCCGGCAGATTCTCTACGCCGAGGAGCCGATTCACGTTCGATCGCTTCCGCGAACCGAGGGCGGCCGAAGTGAGTCGGTGCGCCGCGCCATGCAGGCCTGGGCCGACGGCTTTGATCGATTCATTCGAACCACGCCCGAGGCATGGTTTCTCTGGGGTGACAACCGATGGACACGCGTCTTTCAAGATGACCCGGAATATACTGCCCCGCCGGCCGACGGCGATACGAACAAGAACAGGCCAAACGAAGCGGCCGGGACTACAGCACCGCAGCCCCCGCTGAACTCAACCCCATGACTGCCCTCGCCCTTCTCATCTGCGTTCCGCCGGTCATGTGGCTCGCACAGACGCTGAGCCTGAAAACCTGCGGTCTGCCCATTCGGTACCGCCTCGACACCAGCGGAACGCCGGAAGCGGTTCGAATCACCGGGCGCATTGCGACGCAGGGGTCGCTGGCGGCCGTCGCTTTGATTTACCCTCTGCTTCGCGGCGAATCAATCATCGACTACTACGGCCGCCTGCTGCCGATGGACATTCGGGCGAAACAGTGCCTGTTCGGCGCCGGCCTCACCGTTTTGTTCCTGAGCGTGCTGTACCTGGCTTGGGTCGCCTCGGACATGATGCGCGTCGCGCCGCATCTTCAACGACCCAGGACTCTCAAGCGATTGCTTGTGGCTCCCTGCTCGGCTGCGTTCGGCGCATTCGTGGAGGAGATCATCTTTCGCGGCGTCGTCATGGCGGACCTGCTCAGGACGCCGTCACTCTCGATCGGCCTGGTCGTCGCGATTTCGGCGGTCGTTTTCGCCGGCGCGCATTACGTGCGCAGCGTTAAGCGGCGATGGACCATTCCCGGCCACCTCGCGCTGGGCTTCATGCTCTCTGTCGCGTTCCTTCGAACCGAGACGCTCTGGCTCGCCATCGGCTTGCACGCCGGCGGCATCCTCATGATCATGAGCGCGCGAGCGGTGCTCAAGTACCGCGGACCGGCGTGGCTCACCGGCGAGAGCATCTACCCCTTCGCCGGTGTGGTCGGCGTCGCAGGGCTGCTCATGCTCACCGGCTTCATCGACGTCCACTTTCGATAAATCAGCGAAAACCGCCACCGAGCAGTTATGCCCGACGCACACACGCCAGCACAGCAGCCCGCCCCGACGGGGTCGCGATGCGCCGTTCGACTGCCTGCCGATCCATCCATGCGTTCTCAGTTGGATTCAAACCTGATTGAACTCGGCATCACGAACGCCCGGCTCTTTCAAACCAAGGATACCCACGATCTCAATTGGCAGGCGAACGAAGGCCGATTCGATCGCGTAGTCTTCGCCTCCATGAGCGACTTGCTTGAAGCCGTATGGAACGAGGAGGCGGACGTTGCCTTGTGGTTAAAGCGCGGCGTTCGACTCGATGTGTTGGATCGGCCGGCCGCTGGTGACGGACCCGGTTCAACGACCAGCGCCGTGAGCATCCCTGAAATCACCGAAAGCTATAGTCGTTGGCAAGTCAGGCGCCGGAAGAAGCGGGTCCTGGCCGGCCTGATGTTGAGCGTTTTCGCGCTGGCGGCAATGCTCATGATTTTCCTATCCATTCCCCGTCCGTAGTGTCAGATTCTTGCGGGTGAATTCACGCCGAATCAACTGTTCGGTTCGGCCTGTGATTTTACTTGTCTGAAACCGGCGTCGAATTCATAATCGTGTTCCCTCGCAGTGGGAGTCATTCCATGTTGCAGTCCAGGGCCCCTTTCACCTTCTGGGGGCAGATCGTCACGTCCGTGCTCTGTTCGATTCAGATCCTCGGCGGCGTCGGCTGCAACACCACCTTCAACCTCGATCCAACAGACCCATCGAATCCGACCGGCCTCCTGATCAACCGGGATCGCGGCAGCAATACGCTCGGCGCGATTCGCCTGCCCTCCGGAGAATCGGTATTCCTGTTTGGAGCCTATGGAAGTTCCGGCCTGATCGAGCGCATCGACGGCGCAGTCTTCATTGACTCGGAAGGAAACGAGTCGAGCGCCGTCTTCGAAAACGGCCTCATCAAGTCCGCCCGCAGTTCCGACGGCTCCTCACTCGACATGACGTATGACGAAGTCTCTACGCGGCGGATCAAGGGACACGTCGACCTGGTCTTCGCCGCCCTCGACGAGACGGACCGCGATCAGACGACGGAATTCGACATCGACCTCGAACGCGCCGCGGCCGAAGTGGCGGCCGAAATGCGCGAGCGACTGGGCCTTGATATCTCCGATGCCGAGCCGCCGGAGTCGCCGGATGGCAAGCGCCTTTCGGCCGATCGCGCGGTCGAACAAGTTCTCGACACTCGATTCGGCGACATGGCGACAAAAGAAGAGATGAGGAGCCAGTTGATACTGGTCTTCCTGCAATTCCACGCCGCGGCGTTTTCCGCACTGGGTTTTGTCATCGTCGAGATTCTCTCGGCGCTGGTCGGGATCATCTTCAATGTCATGGTGGCGGTCGTGGTGGTGCTGACGCGGGCGATCGTGGTCGCCATGTTCCTGCCTTTAATTCTTCTGGGTGAAGTGATGCGGGCGGCGGTTCATCAGCCGATTCGCCCGTTGAGCTTTGAGTTGGACATCGATATCGAGATTCCGAGACGGCCCAGGTCCTGATGATCGCCCGGACTCGAACCCGTATGAACATGAATAGACCGATCTCCCTTCCGAATTCGCGATAGGTCCAGCCGCCGGCGAACCGAAAGGCCGGGCTTCGTTTAATCCTTGTAGTTCTCCCGAGTTATGGCACCCACGCGGCGAACAAATCGTGGCCTGCCTGCCA
>CALLKH010000175.1 GCA_938008425.1 uncultured Planctomycetaceae bacterium
ATGCGGATTTCTGCCGGGTTCTTCGC
Organism: uncultured Planctomycetaceae bacterium; assembly: GCA_938008425.1. Taxonomy (GTDB): domain Bacteria; phylum Planctomycetota; class Phycisphaerae; order UBA1845; family UTPLA1; genus JADJRI01. Next base: position 27 of record CALLKH010000175.1, read on the forward strand.
CGCCGATTTCAGGGCATGGATCTCATTCATTGCGACGTCGGCGACATCGCGCAGCCGCTCGGCGAAATGGGCATCCACAAGGTCGATTACATCCTCAGCGGCTTGCCCACGCCGAATCTTCCGCGCCGCTCGCTGATGCGAATGATGAACTGGATGCGCGAGTCGCTGAATCCGGGCGGTCTCTTCGTTCAGATCACGGAGATTCCCCTTTATTACAAGCGATTTTACGACCGGCTGTTCGAATCCGTGGAATTCCAGATGGTGCTGTTGAACATTCCGCCTGGCGGTGTGTATCGATGCGCCCAGCCGCGCGCCGCTCGATCGCTCGCACGAGCTTCCTGAGTCGCGGCATTCTCCAGCGATTATTGAATTCAAGAATGAGAAGAGATTCGCGCGTCACGCCCGGATGCGCGAAGATTCCGCGCAAACGTCATGGATTGACGATTCGAAGGCGATTTGAGATGGGTATTGACGATTCGGCCCGCCGGGATCGCCGTCGAGGGGCGGCTTAGTAGGCGCCGGAGGTCTGAGCGACTTTCTGGAGTCGTCGCTTCGACTTGCGGTTGTTCCGGCGATTGCGATCCGACGGCTTCTCATAATAGGCGGTGCGCTTCATTTCGCGCAGGACGCCTTCGCGCTCGCAGAGCTTCTTGAGTCGTCGCATGAGTTGCTGTACGGGTTCGCCGGGTCGGGGTTTGACTTTGATCATAGGTTGCTGTCGTCTCATCCTTTCCTATACGGGTGCTTCATGGTCCGGTTCAATCGCTGCCGATGACGTCTCGGCTCGAACCGCGAAGCCCTGAATCTTAATCCAGGACGGTTTTTTAGGCAACGGCCCGGCCGGGGTCCGTCCCAAGCCTGTAACCCACTGGACCTCTCGGGGTTATGTCGGATTGGTTGAATCGTCCGAGGACGAACAACGTGTCGCCCGACGTGCGTAATGGGTTACAATGACCTCAACGCCATTGCGTCGGCGAAACGCCTGCGGCGACCCGTAACGCCTTTTTGCCCCGAATTCGGGATGGGCACGGGCATCGGGCGGCCGTCCGGTTCGTCACGGAGCGCCTCATGTCCACGTCGGACGACAACAGAGCGGCTGAACGGCTGGACGAGCACCTGACCCTCTATCCGCATCTCGCGGACCGTATTCTGCGACAGTTGCTGATCACGCTGCATGAGCGAGGCAACGTTTCGATCGATCAGATCTACGAGGAGGCCCGATTGGCCGCAGGCCGGGCGGCCCCCAGTGACGCGGACCTGAATAATCCAAACGTGGCCAATCTTCCCCGCGGCGACCAGTCCGAGCGCGATCTGGTCAACGCGATTACCCGTCGCTACGCGGACACCGCATTTCGTGCCCATGAGATCGACGAAGTGGTCAACCTCACCCTCAAGCGGGAAGAGGCGGATAAACTTCGCGCCATCGTCACCCTCGGGTCCGTCTCGTTCCGGTTGCTGGCGGACACGGTACGGAGATTCTGTGCGCTGCCCGAGGGTGAGCTTCAACTGACGCCGGACGAGGCGATGGGAATCCGCGTCGGCCTCATTCGTCACCTCATCAGTGATCAACTCGAATTCATCGCCATCGCCAAGAAATACCTGCGAATTCGCGATTTTGAAGGCATCATCGATCGGACGATCGGCCCTGAAGCCGGAATGGGTCGGGTGGGGGGCAAGGCGGCCGGCATGTATCTCGCGTCAACCATTTTGGGGGCCAAACGCCACATGGTCGCCGCTGAGCCGGCCAGACCGAAATCCTCGACCGAATACTCGCCATCCGCGCCGGCGGGCGAGGGGTTCCCCATTGCGATGCCGGAATCCTACTACCTGCGCTCCGATGTCATCGAGGACTTCATCGCGTTTAACGGCCTCGGCGAGTACCAGAACCAGAAATACAAGACGCCTGAGGAGATCCACAAGGAATATCGCCTGATTCGCTCGGTGTTTCGCAATGCGGACTTTCCTGCGGGCATTGTGGACCAGCTCCGAAAGATGCTGGTGAAGATCGGCGATCACCCGGTGATCGTGCGTTCGAGCAGCCTCCTGGAGGATCGATTCGGTACGGCCTTCAGCGGAAAATATGCGAGTTTGTTCGTGGCCAATCAGGGGCCGATGGAGGAACGACTGAGTGCACTGCTCGGTGCCGTCGCGGAAGTGTATGCCAGCGCGCTGGGACCGGATCCGCTCCTCTACCGCCGCGAGCACGACCTGATCGACTACGAGGAGGACATGGCGGTCCTCATTCAGAAGGTCATCGGCCAGAAATTCGGGCCGTACTTCGCGCCGGCGTTTGCGGGGGTGGCATTCAGTCGAAACGAGTATCGCTGGAGTCCGCGGATCAAGAAGGAAGACGGCCTTCTCCGAATCGTGATGGGGCTGGGCACGCGAGCGGTGGATCGCGTCGCGAGTGAATCGCCGAGGCTCGTGGCGCTCGGCCTTCCGACGCTGCGTTATGAATCGAGCGTGAACGAGGTTCTCGCCAACGCCCAGCGGACGATTGACGTCATCAATCTTGAGACGAATCGGATGGAGTCGATCAAGATCGAGACGCTGTTGGAGCATTCGGCGGATTTTCCGCTCCTGGATCGGATCATCTCCATTCGTCGCGACGGCATGCTGACACCGCCGATGGGCACCTACATCGATGCGCCGGTGAGAGACATGTTTATCACCTTCGACAAGCTGTTGAACGAGGGCGTTTTCCCCGAGCAGATGCGGCAGATTCTGCGAAAGCTGGAGGATGCCTACAGCATGCCCGTGGACGTGGAATTCGCCCATGACGGCGAAAAGCTGTACCTCCTGCAGTGCCGCACACTGAGCCAGTATCTCGAAGTCGCGAGCGTTCGTATTCCGACCGACGTGCCGGATGAGAGGATTATCTTCAGCGCCAACCGGTTCATTCGCACCGGCACCGTCGCGGACATCGAGTACATCATCTACGTCGATCCTCGCGACTACGACGCCGTACCGACACGCGAGAGGCGGATCGAAATCGCCCGGGCGATCGGGCGTCTTAATGAGGCGCTCGCCGGCCGGCGATTCATCCTGATCGGTCCAGGCCGATGGGGAAGCAATGATATTCGCCTGGGCGTGCCGGTCACCTACGCTGATATCAATCGGGCCAAAATGCTGATTGAGGTGGCCCGGGAGCGCGATGGGTATGTCCCAGAGGTGTCATACGGGACACATTTCTTTCAGGATCTGGTGGAAGCCAACATTCAATACCTTCCGCTTTATCCGGACGATCGGCGGAATCGATTCAACGAGACGTTCCTGAGTCACGCCGCCAATGCGTTCAAGCAACTGGCGCCGGGATCTGGAGATCTTGAAGGTGTCATCCGTGCGATCCACGTCCCAAGCTCGGCGGGTGGGAGGATGCTCCGCGTCGACATGGATGGCAACGAGGATCGGGCGCTTGCCTACCTCAGCGAGAATTATGGCTAATCATCGGCCTCACCTGTCCATGATCGCACCCATGTCCTGAACGATGCAGCCAACTCGAATAGTACATAACTAATTTAATCAGAAGTATTTACATCGATACCGCTGCTCGTGATTCGGAGGACTCGGGTGAGAGAAAGACCGTTTGCCTGTGAAAACAAGGGGCCGAAAAAAAAACTATTTCCGGTGCCGCAAAACCGTTGACCTTTGGTGGCCGGTTCTGATAAGTTAGGGACTAGGTGAAAGAAGACGCGCAGTGGAGTCTTGGAGAGGACCTCCTAGGCGCGAGGAGATTAGGGATCAGCGTTGAGCCATTCGGCTCAGCTGAGGAGAAGGAAGCTTCATGAACCGCAAAAGGATTGCTATTACATGCCCAATTCTGGGTGCCCTGCTGGTGATCAGTACGCCGGCGTTCGGTGCGAATTGGACCTTTAATTCAGCTGGCGGCGTTCCGACATTCGGTTGGACGAACGGCCGGCATCTGACGGGAATTCAAAATTCGCCTGCGTTCGGTTCGCCGAGCGTGGACAGTTTGGGGTTCCATTTCCGCAATGAGTTCAACGACATGTCGTTCCGCGCGGAAGTCGGCGGTACGACCGTCGTGAACGCAGGCGTTCAAGTTCACGTCGATGTGGCGAACTCATCGCCCTCCGGTGCGTCGCCAATCAGTCTCATCACGATTCGCGAGCGCGGAACCTGGGGCGGCAATCAGTCCGACCTGGTCGTTCAGGCGTCCTTCCTCCTGCTGGAATACGACTTCTTTGACGATCTGCAGATCGGGCTTCCCGCTCCGACGTTTTTCCCGGATGGAACCTGGGTTACTCAGTACACACTTCCGATCCCCGACGCGAGCGATTTCAGTGCGTTCGGAGATTTCCCCGACGCGACCGGTGAATTTGACCTGACCCTGATCAACATCATTCAGGCCAACGGATCCACGCCGGGTACATTCGTTCAGAAGACAAGTGTCGATATCATCTTCCCGGAACCGGGTACGCTGGTGATGCTTTCGATCATCGGCGTCGTGGCGCTTCGCCGCGGCCGTCGGCAGGGCGCTTAACGCGTCCGGCGGAATGGGTTTCCTATTCCCGGGTTTGGTGAGTTTCTGGTTTAATACGGATTGATGAGTTTCTGAGGAGAGGAAAAGAACATGAATGCAATGA
>CALLKH010000176.1 GCA_938008425.1 uncultured Planctomycetaceae bacterium
AGGCGATAGACACGCGCTCGCTTCAATTTGAAATCCTCGAGCACGCGGCGTGGGTCTTTCCGAACTCAGATGCCGAGCGGCTGCACATCCTCGATCGATTACCCGGTGTCGATCCGGCGAAATTCATCGTGGTCATGAACGGCATCGACCCCGCGACGCCGAACGATCAGAACAGCGCTGAGGCCATCGACGGTTCGGCGGGGGCCTTCGTCTGCGCCGGCGCGATCGGCCCGCGCAAGAATCAGCTCAACCTCGTGCGGGCGTTTCGATCGCTGCCGAGTGAACGGCTTCTCATCATCGGCCGGCCGTCGCCGGGCAGCGGGCGATACGATGCGGCCCTGCGGCGCGCGGCGGGCAGGAACGTCTTGTTCCATGACACGGTGTCACACGAACGACTGACCGGCACGTTGCAGGTCGCCAAGGCCGTCGTGCAGCCCTCGTACATCGAAACGCCAGGGCTGTCGGCCATGGAGGCGCTCGCCCTTGGCACCCCGGTCGTCGTCGCGAATGTCGCGCCGGTTCGCGAGTACTTCGGCGAACTGGCCCACTACTGCGAGGCCGCGTCGCCGCCCTCGATCGCCGGGGCCTGCCGAAAGGCCGCCACCGCCGCCCGCCCCGACGGCCGGCAATTCGCACTAGAATTTCAATGGAATCGCGTGCTCGAACCCTACCGCGCCGCCTACGAATCCATCGCCGCCGATCTCAGCCGCGGTGGGCGCGACTAGATTTCGACCGCGGATACGGCTACTGGCTGCGGTAATGGAGTCTGGATTCTGCCAACGGGATCGGCGACGGAATCTCAGCCGCGGTAGTGGTGACTGGATTTTGGCCGCGGAAGCGGCGACCGGATCTCAACCGCGGTAGCGGCGGCCGGACCTCAGCCGCGGCAGCGGCGGCCGGATCTCAGCCGCGGTAGCGGCGACCGGATCTCAGCCGCGGTAGCGGCGACCGGATCTCAGCCGCGGTAGCGGCGGCCGGACCTCAGCCGCGGAAGCGGCGACCGGATCTCTGCCGCGGTAGCGGCGGCCGGACCTCAGCCGCGGTAGCGGCGAAAGAATGTAGCCCACGGCGCAAGCCGTGGGTGGCACGCTCATGACATCCTCAGCCCCGGCAGGGGCGAAAGAAAAAAGGGATCGCCGAACCCTCTTTCGCCCCTGCCGGGGCTATGACACAACGACGCTCAACACCCACATCTAACGATGTGGGCTACACTCTTCCGCCACTACCGTGGCTGCGTTCTCCAAATCCGGAAACCCCAACCGCCGCCGTTGACCACACCCACCCCTGCGGCGGCTCAACTACCCCGGCAACCGCACCGTCACCGTCGTGCCCCGGCCCCATTCGCTTTCGACGCCGATCTTCCCGCCCATCTCCTCGACGAGCTGCCGGCAGACGTGAAGACCCAGCCCCGTGCCGCGCCGATAGGATTTCGCCTCGCCCGCCTTCGTCGTGAAGAACGGCTCGAAGACCTTCGACATGTCCTCGGCGCGAATGCCGCTGCCCGTGTCGCCGACCGTGAGCACAACCTCGCCGCCTCGGTGCCGCGAGGCTGTCAGCGTCAGCCGCCCCGGCCGGTCGAGCATCGCCTGCCACGCGTTGATGACCAGGTTGAACAGCACCTGCTGAATCGCGCCGGGATCGGTGCGGAAACACAATCCCTCCGGCGCGTCGATCGACACCGTGATCGAGTCCTTCTGAAAATCGCGGCCGACCATCTCGACCGAATCCTGTAGCAGCGTCCTTGCATCGAGTTCGACGATCTGGTCCGCCGCCTGGGTCGACATGCCCAGGATCCGCCGGCAGAGGACCGACAGCCGCTGCGAACTATTGAACGATCGCTCGACGGCCGTACGAAGCAGGGCGGGATCATCGCGCTTGAGGGCGTACTGCGAGTAGGTCTGTATCGGCGTGAGCAGATTGTTGAATTCGTGGGCGAGAATGGCGGCCATCGTGCCGATCGACGCCATGCGCTGAAGATGCTGCACCTGCTTCTGAAGATCGCGAAACTGCGCCTCGAGCGCGTTCAGCGCCGTCTCGACGCGCGCCCCATCAAACGCGCCGGCCGGAGGCTTCACGGGCGACGAAACAGGCGGCGTCACGGCCGGGGACGGCGATGCCGCGGTCTCCTCCATCGGCCTGGCGGCCACCTCCGTCGACGTCGACGCAGCCGCCCGCCCCGGCGGCGTTCGCCGTGGCGATTTGCGACCCGTCCCTTTTTCCTGTTCACCACCCCGCATGTGCACTCCCGCTGCGATCAAACCGTATCGACTACATCATATCGGCAATCCGGCGGAATCGAAGGCAGGGAGTTCACAGCGCAGTCCTCTTCCGCGCGAGTTAGAATCACGTGGGTGCCCCAGGGTGTACTCACCTTGGGTTCTCGATTTTTACGCGCACGAAACTTCCACTCGTGCGAGAATCATATCTCGCACGCAGATTTAAGGGAGCCGCTCGTGCGAGAATCCCTTCTCGCACGCACTCTCAGGGGAATCCCTTCCCCTGTCTGCTTGTGCCGACCCCGCGAACCGGACGCTCGACACCGGAAAGGTTTCCGGTCACAGTGGGTGCGAGAAAAAATCTCGCGCGCGGGTGCCCCAGGGTGTACTCACCCTGGGTTCTCGATTTTCACGCGCACGAGACTTCCGCTCGTGCGAGAATCTCTTCTCGCAAGCACTTTCAGGGGAATCCCTTCCCCTGTCTGTTCGTACCGTCGGAGTCGCCAATGACTGAGCTTCGCCGACTGCGTCGAAAGCTGCTACGTGTTCACGGCCTGATCTGCCTTTCGATCATCACCGTTTGGATCGTGTCAACGATCTGGACACTCTCCGTGACCACTAGGCCGATACAGGTTTCCTTCATGTGGGGAGCCGTGTACGTCTTCGGATCGGGTGAATTCAACGACCTGCAATTGGAAACCGAAGGGCATTTCTCGATCGTCCGATCTCGGAATGTTCACGTTTTTTCGTGGCCTCATTTCGTGCTTGAGCCGTGGCGGCCGCACCCGGCGCGACAGACGAGCTGGAGCTTCAGTATTCCCTTCTGGTTGCCGCTCATCGTCGTCGCGGTGCGCTGGAACATCTTGGAGCGCCGTGCCTTTCATCGAGCCACCATCGGGCATTGTCTTCGATGCGGCTACGATCTACATGGCCTCAGCGATTCCGTTTGCCCGGAGTGCGGACTTCACCATCACACCAAGTAAGATCTGCGCCGCTCGTGCGAGAATCCCTTCTCGCACGCACTCTCAGGGGAATCCCTTCCCCTGACTGTTTGTCCGAAGACCGCAAGCCGGGACATCGACACCGGAAAGGACTCCGGTGAGAGTAGGTGCAAGAATGATTCTCGCCCGTCGTCCCAGCGGCATTTTCTTCGTTCGAGCGCCCGTACGCGGCGATTCGGAGACCTGCTGAACGATGCTTCGTTCGCGACATCTCCTTGAGCGAGTCAGAATGGAGCGTCGTTCGTGCGCAGGTCTTCGTCCAACGATTTCGGAGGCGTTCGCAGTCTCTCATGTATGCGTGAACCGGAGCCGCCTCGTCGAAACGGCAATTCTCGGAGCGGGCGTTTGTCCGAAACGGCAGCCCCAACCGCGTTTCTCGACGAATAACACCGTTATCCGTCGCCGCGAAATATAGAGATGCTAATTTGATGGCATTTTTCAGGCGAAGCCCTATGATGCCGGCAATGGTGGAGTGCAGGTCAGCCTACCTGCGGCTCCGCCAGAGATTGAATCGAAGAGTTCGGATGACAAGATAAGGGGCAAGTCGCCACGGCGACGGGCCCGTTAGTGAGTAAGCCGACGTGATCGAGTGCCT
>CALLKH010000177.1 GCA_938008425.1 uncultured Planctomycetaceae bacterium
GAGACGGGGTGATTTACTGGCACCCCGAAATCGATGAAGCGTTTGCCGTCTGGGGCGCCATCTCCCGAAAGTACTGGCAAGTCGGTCGCGCCGAATACGGCTATCCGATCACCGACGAGCGCGCCACGCCGGACGGGCGCGGGCGCTACAATCACTTCCGCGCCATCCATCTTCAGAACAAGCCGGAGGCCTCGATCTATTGGACGCCGGAGACCGGCGTCACGGCGATCTACGGTCTGATCCGCGACGCGTGGGCAAAGGGCGGCTGGGAACGCGGCGAACTCGGCTATCCCACCAGCGACGAGTTTCAGGACGGCGCCCAGCGACGGCAGAATTTCGAACGCGGCTTCATCCTTTGGTCGCAGGTGCGCGGCATCCAGATCGTCAAATCCGGCGCCGCGGTCGTCAAGCCGCCAGGTACCTTCGAAAGACATCTCGTCACCGGCATGGAGGTCGCGGTCAACAACCAAGCGCTGGCAGGCGACGCAAATTTCCTCAGCGAGAACACCGTCTGCTCGCGCGAGAACGTTGGGGCACTGACGGCGTGGCTTAGGAACAAGCTGCTCGCGGAAATCAATCCGAAAATCTCTAGGTTCGGCGTCGCCATCCGCTCCGACGCTCAACTCGTTCTCCACTGCAACTTCCGCGCCGAGGTCGTGCGCGCCTGTCAGAACGACATCGCGCTCCGGATCGTGATGCCGCGGAATCTCTTCAAGTTCTGGATCGACATTCCCTCAGAGCATGATCCTGCGTTTTCAATCGATGTCGACATTGAAGCAACGACGACGATCTCGTGGCCTGCGAACAGCCAGGGCCGGATCGCGCTTGGAACGACGACAGCGAACGTGTCGAACGTCAAACTCGACTCGCAAAATGCCGTCGGTGACGTCGCTCTTGGCGTGGTCGATGCCGCCAACGCGGTAAATCAATTCTTCGGTGGACAGGATTTCCTCGCCATCCTCAAGCAAGACCACCAGCTCACGTTTCCCGGCATCGCGAAGAAACTCGACGACCTGCATCCTGCGTTTGGCCGAATCCCGCCGAACTACCGCATCGACGCCTGTATTCGCGACGGCAATGTCATGCGCCTGAACGGCACGAATGCGCCCGAACAAGGCCCGATCCTGCGATGAACGGCCATACCTGCAAAGAACAAACGTACGACGAGCGCAGCCACAATCGAGCGAGCGTTCGACAATGGAATCGAGGTGATCGAATGGGCGACACATCCAGGTTGACTGAAATGACCCGCAGACCGGCAAGCGTGTTCAAGGTCGCCGCCATCGCCGTCGTCATCGCGGCATCGTTCGTGCTGGCCACTTCTTCGGCACTTGCCACCATCTTCCCGGTTGAAGGAGGCAAGGGCGCACGTGGTGAGATCGTTACATGTCCGGACGGCTATCTGCTGAGCGGCTTTCATGGCGCCGCCGGAAAATGGATCGACAGGATCGGACTCGTCTGCACGGAATTCCGCCCCCCAGATTACACAGCGGGTGATGCGCAGAAGCTTTCGCCCAGAGGGGGGCCTGGCGGCGGTCTGATCGAGCAGTACTGCGACAATGACGGCGCAATCCGACTCATCAATATTAGCATCTTTGAAGAAGGACACCTCGTCGGTGCCACCCCGAAGGTCGTGTGGAAGATCGATTTTTCATGTTCGCGGCCGAAAGACGGATCAGGTGCGGGCGTACGGGAGTTCATGGGCATAAATGAAGTACCCGGGGTCGGCTCTGACCGCATTAGAGAAGTCGCGCATCAATGCCCGGGAAACGAGTATCCGACCGGCTTGAGCATTCGGTATGGCAAGGATGTAAATGGTTTGGGCTTGGTTTGTGGACCGGCCTCGGTGAGCGGTGGACCCGCCGTCAGTGCGGAGCGCATCGACCCCGGTATGGAAAACGACACCAACCGGCCGTTCTCCGACTTCGATCGCTTTCATATCAACGACAACCGG
>CALLKH010000178.1 GCA_938008425.1 uncultured Planctomycetaceae bacterium
GCCATCAATTCGAATGAATAGGTCGGCGGCGATCGGTATGGCGAGTCGTCGCATGAAGAACTCCACGGTCACTTCCCGACAACTCCGGTGGGATGTTCTTGGACAGAGGCTGGCTTCGATATTTGGGGCAAGCGTCGGATTTGTCACCAATTTGATGGGGGACGAACCGACGGGCAGGATTTCGAACTCCGCGCTCAACTCACATTCGAACCGCGAAAGCGAGGACTCGACCGGTGCTGAAGACATGTCGTCGCCCTGAGGATATTCGATACTAAATCGTACTCTTCTCCTCAGTTTGTACTTATCCGGGTGAATCTGGTTGAGTTTGTCACTCAACACCGAGATCGTCTCAAGGCTCGAACGTCCAAGATTATCCCATTTTCCGAAGACACATTGCGATGAACTACTGATTCGCCAATCATCCCAGCAATGTTGTTCCTGGATAGCCAACTCCAATCCCATAATCCTTGTATCAAGGACGCTCAGCCGTCGAATGAGCTTCGACGCGCTTCCGCATCTGGCATTCTTCGGCGAAAACGAAATCGGGATCGGATCACCGATCTCGACCTGAGCCGGAACTCTCAATTCCAACAGTCCGTCGACGGCCTGTCTGACATACCGCTGCCATTGATCATCATTCACCAGTCCGCGCAGGCGTCCGTCCTCGATCAAGTCGCCCCATGCGGCATCCCACGCGATGGACGTGTCCCCCTGGATGCGCAACCCGCGCTCGATCAGGCTCTGCCGCTGAGCCGCACTCAATGAATCAGCAGAGTGACGCGTCATGATTTCGGAAAGCGCCGGATTCTCGTTGCCGCTTGCGTTTTCTGCCAAGGGCGCAAGCACCCAGAGCGGCGACATGCCGTGCCAGTCGACGTCGCCCAGCGCGCTCCAGGCTCCGCTGAACGAAACCGAGAGACCCATCGCGCAGAGCGTCGCGCCGGTGACAATCAGGCCGAGCTTTCGCCTGTACGTGCCTTTCAAGACTCCGCCGGGCGAGCGAATGTCGCCGCCGCACTCGGGGCATCGCATCGTGGTTTCCGGCAGCCCCCGTAGTTCGTATTTACACTCTCTACAAAGTGGGCGGTCGTGCAGTTTTTTGCCGCGCAGGCCCCATCTGAACAACGGGATGCCCAGCCCGAAAAGGGCGGCGATGAAGGGGAGTCTTGCGAAGAACGCTTCAAGCATGTCGTTCCCTCGGACTGCTTCCCTGAATTGCAGAACTGGATGCTCGTTTGCAGCCCCGGACGGACCGAATGCAAATCCCGAACTTGACCGTCGGAGCGAGTCTCTCGGCCCGTGCCAGTGTCAGTTTCGCCGAAGGAATGAAATCTTATCCGATTCCGAAGCGACGCGGAAGAGTTAGTAGTGCTGAGTCGAAACGGACCTGCACGGCAAAAGGTGGGTTCCGCAATCCTTCGATCGCCCTGTCGGAAACGCCCCTCGTTATTCATTGCTCTTGCTACCGGGTCGAAGCGCCGCACTCCGGGCACCTGGGCATGGTTTGGCTCACGGCCGCCGTCGCATGCCCGCGCAGATCGTATCCACACGAATCGCAAATCGGTCGGCCGAGTCGACTGAGTTCGCTACGCAAGAACCTGCGGCGCTCATTCAGTACAAACAGGTCACACAAAAGCAGCGCGACGGTAACGCCACCAGTCAGCCCCGCGATCACTACTAAGAATATCAATTCATTTAAGATTCCCGTGACGCGAATCGCCAAGTTTACCGCAATGAACCCGGTTGTGGGGCCCATGATGATCATCATCACGTAAGGGATGACACGTCGCCACCCCCGGTAGCAGTGCTTCTCGGCAAGGATTCGAGCCGACTGTTCAGAAGCCTTATCGGGAAAGTGGCTCAGTTCCGGCATCAAGTGGCGGTCCAGTCGCCAGGCCATTCCTCAAGCCTTTCTC
>CALLKH010000179.1 GCA_938008425.1 uncultured Planctomycetaceae bacterium
TATTCGACCAGGCGGCCGTTCCAAAGGCGAAGAACGCCGTGAGCAGCAGGCGATCTCGATTCGGCCACGCCGGTCGGCCGAGTTTGGCCGGCAGCCGAGCGAGGCACAGGTCAATCAGCAGGATGTTCAACACGCTGATCGCGCGGGTGACCGCTTCCACGGTGACGGCGTTTCCAAACAGCCAGACAAAGGGCATCAGCAGAATCGCCGGAAGCGGCGGATAACCGCAATACGCCCGGCCGGATCGGTCCGCGGGAATCAGTTCGCCAAACCTGAGATTTGAGTTCGGATGGACCGCGAAGCTCAATTCGCCGCCGAGGAACGCCGTCGAGAGTTCGACGAACTGCCCCCGCTTCTGATCCTGCTGCGGATGTGCCAGCGACGGACCAAAATAGGCGACAACGCCGATTAACATGAGCACGCATCGGCTGGCGCGCTGATCGACTGGCCCACTTTTGCCGCTCGAATCCATCGGGTTCCGATTTCATCCGTGGCCGAAGGCAGCGTCAAGCAGGATCGGCCGCGACGGACCCGCGCCAACGGGCCGGACTCGATGGTTCAACCCAATCCCGTCGATAACCAGAGGATGGACGCATGCGTTCGAGAGCCGACTCTGGTTGGTCCGCATCAGGACGGCGAGCGCGCCGCAATTCGCGCCGTCATTTTTGACGTCGATGGCGTACTCGCCGACACGGCCGCGCTTCATGTCGAAGCCTGGCGGTCGGCCGTTCAGGATGCCGGGATTCCCTTTCTCGGCGAGTCGGCCGACTCACTTCGAGGACTCTCCCGTCGGGCGTCGTTGGAGAGAATCCTGGGCTCACGCCCCCTCGATAACTCACTCTTTGAAAGAATCCTCGTCGACAAGAATGCGCGATATCGAAAGGCAATCGCCGCGTTGACGGCGGACAATCGAATGCCCGGCGTCACCGGGTTTCTTCTCGAGCTAGAGAAACTCGGGGTGAAAACAGCCGCCGTTTCGGCAAGTCGAAACGCGAAGTTCGTCCTGCAGCGGCTCGGATTGAATGAGCGATTCGACGTCTTCCTCTGTGAGTCGTCCGAAGTCGGCGCCGCCCCGGCGCCCCAACGATTCACAGCCGCCGCCGGGGAACTCCGATGCGTCCCGCACACCTGCGTGGTGGTCGAAGATTCTGCTGAGAACATCCGATTCGCCCGTCAGCTCGGAATGTTCACAATCGGAATCGGAGAGCGAAAACGCCTCGAAAACGCCCATCTCATCATTCCTTCGTTTGTCGGCGTCACACCAACCGAGTTGTTCAAGAAGCTCGAAATCGCCGCGAATTGACTCGCAACAACACGATCCGGCCGGCACTTCCGGCGAGGAAGCCGCCCGGCCGACGCCGTTGGCGCGGCCGCCGGGACGATGTTTAATAACCCCATGATCGAGCAAGTAGCAGTCATCGGCGACGGCCAGATGGCCACGGTGTGCAGCGTCATGCTGGCGGACCGCGGGATCCATGTCCGCATGTGGGGGCGCACGCGCGAGCACATCGAAGAGCTTCGGATGTCGCGTGAAAACCGGCGGTATCTGCCCGGGCTGCGCATCCCTGACCGCGTCGCGTTTACGAATGATTCCGAGGCGGTCTTTGCCGGGGCCGAACTCGTTCTGTCGGCCGTACCCTGTCAGCACATGCGATCGATCTGGGAGAAGATCAAGCCGCACTATCCGGCCGGAATTCCCGTCGCCAGCGTGTCAAAGGGAATCGAAAACGAGTCGCTGCTACGACCGACGCAGATCGTCTGCGATGTCGTCGGCGAAACGCCGGTTGTCACCCTCAGCGGCCCCAGCATCGCGGGCGAACTGGCGAACTGCCTGCCCGCGACCGTCGTGGCGGCCAGCGCGGATCGCGACGTCGCACGGCTGGTGCAACAGACGTTCTCTTCTCAGTGGTTTCGCGTCTACACAAACACCGACGTGCTCGGCGTGGAACTCGCCGGTGCGATGAAGAACGTGATCGCCATCGCCGCGGGCATCGTCGACGGACTCAAGGCGGGCGACAACGCCAAGGCCGCCCTGCTCACCCGCGGTCTCGTCGAGATTCAGCGTCTGGGCATTGCGATGGGCGCGCGGCCGGAGACATTCGCCGGCCTCGCCGGCATGGGCGACCTGGTCACCACCTGCATCTCCCCATTCGGTCGCAATCGAACGGCCGGTGAGCAGATCGGCAAGGGGATGAAGCCCGAGGCGGTCATCGCATCGACGCCGTCGGTCATCGAGGGCATTCCCACCACCCGCAGCGTGCTGCAGCTCGCCCGGATGCACGCGGTCGAGATGCCGATTACCGAGGCGGTTCACAGCGTCCTGTTCGAAGGCAAGGAAGTCATCGCGACGCTCAGCGAGCTGATGGCACGACGGCTTCGAGACGAGGACGAGTAGTCCCCATGCCGGAACCCAAACGAATCGGCTGGGGAATCGTCGGATGCGGTCGAATGGCCGAGCGGCGAATCGGCCCCGTGTTCGCCGCCGCCCAATCAAGCGAACTCGTCGCCTTCCAATCCCGGGATCTTGCAAGAGCCGAGGCCTTTCGCGATCGTTTCGGCGCCGCCGCTGCGTACTCCGGTCTTGATGATCTGCTGGCCGACGATCGAATTCGGGCGGTTTACATCGGCACTCCGAACCGCTTTCACGCCGAGCAGTCCATTCGGGCGCTCGAGGCGGGCAGGCATGTCCTTGTTGACAAGCCGATGGCACTGAGTTCAGCGGACGCAGCGAAAATGATGGACGCCGCAACTCGCGCCGGCCGAGTCCTCGGCGTGCTTCACCAGCAGCGCTTTCACCCGGCAAATCGTCAGATGATTGAACTCTGCCGCCAGGGCGCGCTGGGGCGCCTGCTTTCTGTGCGAATGCAGATCGCCATGTGGTACCCGACCGCGGGCGCGTGGCGGGGAGACTCCGCGATGTCGGGCGGCGGCGCGGCGATGGACCTCGGACCCCATGCCATCGATCTGCTCCGTCAGATCATGGGTTCGCCCGTGCGCATTGAGGCAAGATCGGCCAATCTCCAATTCAAGACGGATGTCGAGGATCACTGCACCGCCAGGCTGGAGTTCAACAGCGGAGCCATCGCCCATCTGGAGTTCAGCTACTGTTCCCATCACTATGGCGGCCGGATCGAGCTTTACGGCGACGTAGGGACGCTCATCATCGACGGGTCACTCCAGCAGGCGCAGCACTACTCCACCACGCTTCGAATCGGCGATCAGATCGAAGAGCCGGTTCGAACTCCGGCGACGCACGACTGCTTCCGGAGCGCCATTGAAGACTTCAGCGATGCGATCAACCATGGCAGGCCGCCGAGCGTGACGGCGGCCGACGGCGTCGAATCGATCCGCTGTATCGAGGCCCTCTATCGATCGGCAGCAACGCTGGAAGCGGTCCGACTTGATTAAGAATCCGTGTTACGGGGCGGAATCGGCCGGAATCCGGTCGTCCGATAGCATCAGAATCCGCGGGGACTCTGCAAAAACGAGGCCCAACCGGATCGATCCTGAGGACCGCGCGGGTTAAAGTGATGCAAGCCGCCCACACGACCGTGACATTAGAAGAACGGAGGCAGATGGCGGAAAGGCCCAAGAACATGGAGGCCCACGGACGCGCCGCGCATTCCGCGCTCGGCGAGGGGGAGTTCGCCGCGCATTTTCAGAAGTCCCATCGCGTGCTCTGGCTCGTCGCCGCGGGAATCCTCGGAGACCCGAATCTCGCGGAGGACGTGGTTCAGGACGCTGCCATGATCGCGCTCGACAAACTGGAGAACTTTACGCCGGGCACCAGCTTCACGGCCTGGATGGCCCAGATTGTCCGAAACGTGTCCATGAACACCGCCCGGAAAGAAACTCGACGCCGATCGGCCCCGCTTGGACCCGACAGCGATGCCGCTTTTCCCGATCCGAATTCCAACGGCAAACATATCGAAAAGATGACGGAGCTCGGCGCCGACGGCCGGCTGCCCGCCAATCAAACCTGGTTCGACGATCGCGTGATGCGGGCGCTCGCCGAGGTCAGTGACATGGCACGGGCCTGTCTCTTGCTGCGAACGATCGACTCCATGGAGTATTCGGAGATTTCCGCGGTTCTCTCGATTCCGGAGGGAACTGCGATGAGCCACGTTCACCGGACGCGCAGACTTCTTCGGGAACGACTCGGAGACCTGTGGCGGGAGCGACCGTCCGTTTCAGGAGGAAACGCATGACCGCCGAACAGCGCGAACAACTCAATCGCTGGATCGAGGCCTATCTTGACGGCCGTCTCACGGATGAGCAGTCCGCCCAGTTCGCCGAATTGCTCAAGCGATCCCCGTCGGTGCGCGCCGAGATCGAATTGCAGACAGAGATTGATCACTCTCTCCGGCGGCTGTTTTCCCCGCCGACCGCGGTGAAGGCTCCGGAAACTTCCGAGGTTGTCGAAGGTTCGACGAAGAGGGCTGAAAGCGTCAAGGGCCCGAGGAAGCTGGTCTCGAAAAGAGTCTGGGCTTTCGCCACTGCCGCGTCGTTGCTTATCCTGGTCGGGTTTGGCTGGCAGATCTGGCAGGCGTTTTACGGCGATTCGGCCGACCCCGCGCCCCATCTGAAGAAACTCACGCTGACCGAAGCCTATCGCGCCGCGGAGCAAGAGGGCTTTAAGGCCGCCTGGCTTTGCAAGGATGAACGGGAGTTTGCAACGACGTTTCACTGGCAACTCGGCCAGGCCCTGGCGATGGCCCCGCCGCCGAAGGGAATCGTCGCAAAGGGAATCTCGTACGTTCGACTTGATCAGGCAAACGCTTTCAACGTCGTCCAGATCATAACCGAGGTGGGCGGAGACGGCGTCATCGTGTTCGTCGACAAGCGAAAGTCCGGCGGCAATGCGTGCCTGAAGGTCGAGCCCGGGCTGCGCGTTTTCGTCAAAGAGACGGAACATCTCCTCCTGCGTGAAGTCACACCGCTCGATCTGCCGATGGTGCTGGATCTTCTAGAGGAACGGGAGATTCCCGACGAATGGAAGAAGGATCCTCCGGGCTATTCCAATTCAGGCGCCGCGCCCGGCAGCGCAACTCCCGGCGATGAAGCGGGTGCCCAGCCGCCTGCCGAGCCGACTCCCTGAGACGACTCGCGAGCGCGTTTGCCCCGTGGGCATCCATCCCGAATCGAACGCCCCCTTCGACACCATCAACGAAGCGAAGGCCCATCCGGCATCGACGCGACGCTGGAGCACTAAAGATCGCCCATCCGATTTAACCGTCCATCATGCGACCGCACGGGCCTTCGTGAGCCCATGAAATCTCACCGCCCCGCGATGTACATTGAGTGAGAAAAAAATACGCCGTCCCGATGACGCCGGTATAATCCCCGCCATGGTTCCATCTTCCAATGGATGGGTTTGAATCACGGAAGGAGATACGCATGAATTACGAAACGACGAAGAAACTGATTCTGCCGGCCGGCCTGGCGCTTGCCCTTGTGCTGGCCCTCGGCTGGAATCGCGACAGTTCGGCCCAGTACCTGCAGAACGCCAAGGGCGGCGCGGGCGGCGGCAAGGGATGGTATGGCGAATTCGCCAATCTGCTCGGAACCCAGGGCGACAAGAACATGCTGCTGGAGGCGCACGTTCTGACAGCGAAGGAGGGTGAGCTCATCGGAAAGGTGGTCGGTTCGACCGATGCCTTCCTGGTGCTCAAGGCGCAGAATCAAAGAGACTTGTATTACATCACCTGGGATGATGTCGTTTGGGTCACGGCGCGGCCAAATTGAGGCTTGAAAAAGGCCTGTCAGATCGACTTTGACATCCTGAATACGCAAGAGGGGCGACCGCAGCAATTCTGCGGTCGCCCCTTTGGTTTTCTTAGACTCTTGCTTTCGACCCGGATAACCAAACGAATTCAGTTCTGGCGCTTCATCGCACCGGTCGCCTCGGTCGGCGCGTTCGGTTCCTGAGGCTCTTCCTCAGCGCTATCCGCGAAGCTTCCCATGCGAACTTTGACGTCGCGCTTCTGTCCCGTCGTCTCATTGCAGGCTGGACATACAACGCCACCCTGTGCGGCCAGCTGATCAGAGGCCTCCTGCACAGTCAGCTGAAACTCGTTTCCACACTTTGTGCAGCTGTAAGACTCGGATGTCTGAGCAATGGCGTTGTCAGTCTCGAGGGTTTCTCGGGAGGACCACATGTAGACGCTGATGCCGATCAGCACGACCAATATGCCACCAAACACAGCTGTTCGATTCATAAGGTTCCACCCTCGAGTCGATATCGAAATTCACCCATTTCTGAATGAACCCGTAACACGTTTCAATCAGGGGCAATCCAACGCACAGCAATTGCCGAGATTGCCGTCATCATAGAACGAGTCGGGCTGACAGTCCATCCGCCCCCACGTCCCGCGTACGTCCTTGTTGCTCAGGGCCGGCGTTCGCATATAGAAGGTTCCGTTGCCCATGTCGGCAGTCGCGGCATGGCCGTCGGCGAATGCAAGGTTGAAGAAGCCCAGCTTCTTGTGAAAACCCGTGAGTTCACCCTGCGTCAGCGAGCCCCAGCGGTCATTCGTGAAGAGCGTCTGGAACGCGCGGCTTTCCATGAATGAAACCGTAACCCCTGTGTCGGGGATGCGATTCACCGGTCGGCCGTAGACGCCGGCGATGTCACCGTCCGTGTAGGTCAGGTTGTTCATGCGGAATGCCGTACCGTTGGCCTTGAAGTACGGGTTGTTGGTCTCCCGGGGATCAGCTCCGAATCCAGGCCAATTCTGCCAGCCCAGTTCATCGCCGGGGCACTGAAACGCTTCGAATTGTCCACGGTCGCCGGGCGCGGAATTCGTCGCCATGCTGGCGCCATAGTAGTACTTGTTGAACGGGCGGGTGTTGGGCGAAAAGTCGTCGTTCCAACCGGTAAACGGCATCGTGCCCGGTCCGCCGCCGTACTCCGCGTATCCCTCTCCAGTATAGCAGCATCGGCACTTATGAACCGGACCGATGACACCCTGGGGGTCGTCACTCGCGTATGCGGCCGCCGTCTGCGC
>CALLKH010000180.1 GCA_938008425.1 uncultured Planctomycetaceae bacterium
CAGGAACCGCTCGCTGTCATCAAAGCCGAGACCGAAGAGTTCGTCCAGACCGTAACGGGCGGCGTACTCCGACGGCGACTGGAGCTGGTCCAGCTCGCCCATGATGACCATGTTCCGCGCCCGCTCGACTTCTTCGCCGTCGAACGCGCCGGCGCGAAGGGCGTCGAGTTCGGCCTTGACGATCTGATACACCTCGCTGATTCGATCGGGCTCGCAGCCGGCGACGAAGGCGATGTATCCCGGCAAGACGCCGATGAGCCCGGCCGGCGCGACTTCATACACCATGTCGCGATCCCCGCCGCGCAGGGCGGCGAAAAGCCGGCCGCCCGACAACGAATACCCCGCCAGCATCGTCTCAAGCACCGTGACCGCGGCGCGGTGTTCCACATCAGCGACGGCCAGGCCCGGAAAGCCGACGAACAGCCCGGCGACTTCACGCTCATCCGACGAACGCTTCACGAAGA
The DNA here is from genome assembly GCA_938008425.1 of uncultured Planctomycetaceae bacterium. Lineage (GTDB taxonomy): Bacteria > Planctomycetota > Phycisphaerae > UBA1845 > UTPLA1 > JADJRI01. Next base: position 465 of record CALLKH010000180.1, read on the forward strand.
GGCGGTCCTCGAGAATCGGCGGCTCCGGCGTCACGATCGGATAGCGCCGTCCGCGCGAAGGCGGCAGGTCGGCAAAGGCGCGTCGGACGAGTGCCTCGGTCGCGACAGGATCGACGCAGCCGGCGATCGTCAGCACGGTGTTTCCGCCGTGTACGATATCCGCGTGGGCCGCGAGCAGATCCTCGCGTGAGAATCGCTTCACGTTCGCGATCGTGCCGAGCCGGCTCATGCGATACGGGCTGTGCTCGAAGAACCGCCGCCGGGCGAAGTGAACAAGTTCAGAATTCCAGTCCTCCTCGTTGCGAAGGATGACGTCGCACAGCGAGGGCTTGAGCTTGTTCGCCTCGGTCGTGTCAAACGCCGGACGCGTGGCGACATCGGCGAGCACTTCGAGCAGCGCATCGAAATCGGCCAGACTCGAAATGAACGCGGCCGACATCTGGTTCAGCCCCGATCCGGCCGAAAGCCCGCTTCCCTTTGAAGAAAACAGGTCGGCGATCTCGTCGGCGCTGCGCGTGGTCGTGCCGCGCGTGAGCATCTGGGAGAGAAGCGGCGATATGCCGTTCGTCGTCTCGTTCTCGACCAGAAGGCCCCCGACGAACGAGAGATTGGCCGAGGCAAATGAGCTGGCGGGCATCGCACGAATGACACAGGTGAGGCCGTTGTCGAGCTCGAATCGGGTGACGGTCGGCGTGCCGGAGCCGGAGCCGACGGCCGGGCGCCGAGTCGAGCGTCGGCGGGGCGTGACGGCGGCACTGACGAATGCCGTCGGGCGCAGGTAGCGTCGCGCGGCCTTCATCAGGTCGTCAATGGTCGCCTCGCCGACCAGCCGCTCATAGGCGTCGGCGTAGTTAATGTTACTCGAGGCGAGAAAGTCCTCGCCGAGCTGGGTGGCCGCGCCGGTCGCGGTCTCGCGCTGAAGGCGCAGCGACGTAAGATTCTGGCGGCGCGCCCGCTCAAGTTCGGCCTCAGTGACGGGAGACTTCTCAAGATCGCTTACCACGTCCAGGATCGCCCGCTCGATCGTGGTCATCTTCCCGGCGTCACACTGCACGCTCACCTGCATGAGGCCGGGCGAGTGCCAGTGCGTGTCGTGCAGAACCGTCACATCATACGCAAGATCACGATCCCACTTGAGCGCCCTGGTGAGCCGCGAGTTTTCCGATTCGCCGAGAACCGTCGCGAGCAGATCCAGTGCGACGTCGTCCGGATCGCCGTCGCTTACCGTTTGAAAGCCCATCGTCATCGTCGCCGACTCGATCGGCATCGGCCGCACGGCGCGAATCGGTGCAATCAGCGGCCGCACCGGCGGGAGCACCATGTCGTAGCGGGCACGGCGCTGCATGGCTTCGAAGTGCGTGGCGACGGCGGCGACCGCATCGTCGATGTCGATGTCGCCGGCGATCACGATGAACACGTTGTCGGGCACGTGCAACTGGCGGTGATACGCCAGCACGTCGTCATGGGTGAGCGAGACCAGTCCCGTGCGGTGGCCGATCACCGGGTATTGCAGAGGGTGGCCGATGTAGGCGACCTCATAGAGCATCTCCTCGAGCTGGGTGTCGGGCTCATCCCGGTCGCGTTCGAGTTCCCGCTGCACGACGCCCATCTCCCGCTCGAAGACCGCCCGTGACAGCAGCGGGCGGATGAGCATGTCGGAGAGGACTTCGACCGCGGTCGTCATGTTCTCCCGCGTGGTGCCGACATGGTGGCAGATGTGATCGGTGGTGGTGTAGGCGTTGATGAGGCCGCCCATGCGCTCGCCGACGCGCGCCATCTCGCGTTCGTCGCGGCGCTCGGTGCCGTCGGAGGTGATGACGTGCTCAAGCAGGTGGCTGATGCCGGTGCCGGACCATCGGCCCTCGAAGGCGCTTCCGCCGCGGACATAGACACGCACCTCGACGACCGGCGCGGCGTCGTGCCTTTGGATGATGGCGGTGAGACCGCTGTCGAAGACGCAGACGCGCCGATCGGGCGCATCGATCAGTCGATAGGCTTCGCGAACGCGTCTAGTACGGGGTTTCCGGGGCATGGCACCTGGTGAAAAAAGGCGGCCGTCGCGCTGCCCTGAACAGCAACCGGCGGCCTCGTGATTAACCTGGCGGCGCCAAGGGGCGGCCGCGGCGAGACGATCCGAGCGTCATCGCGAGGAGTGAATCGGATCGGCGGTCCTTCAGTTTTTCTGGCCGTGTCGAACGCGAAGCAGCGTTCGCACGCGCGTCAGCAGATCGACCCGATTGACCGGCTTGGTGATGAAGTCGTTGGTGCCGACTTCGACACCCCGCTCAATGTCTCCCATCTCGTGCAGGGCGGTGACCATGATGATCGGAATGTCCTTCGTCGCGTCGGCCGACTTGAGTTTCTTGCAGACCTCGTAGCCGCTCATGCGCGGCATCATGATGTCGAGCAGGATCAGGTCCGGCTTTTCAGACGCGACCTTTTCGAGGCAGCTCTGGCCATCGTGGGCCGAAATCGTGGTCGCCCCGGGCAGCTCTTCCAAGTACGCCTCGAGCAATTCCAGGTTCTGGGCATTGTCATCGACAATCAGAATCTTGCTGGGCGGGAGCGACTCGTCGTTTGGATTCACGGTCTTGACCCTCTTCCGATCAGTGTTCGCACATGGGCCCGAAGCTCGTCGGCCAGTCGCCCGGTCGGCGCCGAATCCGCGAATCGCACGAGGTCCTCGGGCTCATCCAGATCCGACAGACGCGGCAGCGTGTGAACGTGGCAGCCGCCGTCATGGAACCGTTCCACCGTCTGCGAACAGACTCGCTCGGTGCTCCAGTCGATCCCCTCGAATAAACCCGGCACGGGCCGCCGGATACCGAGAAGATAGTAACCGCCGTCGGCCGCCGGGCCAATTACGGCAGCGTCCGGGGCTTCGAGTGCCCCGAGGGCGTCTTGCAGGGTGGACGTCTGTAAGTCCGGGCAATCACAGCCGATTACGATCGCTCGACTCGCCCCGCCGGCAAACGCCCGGTTCATCGCCCGCCCGATGCGAGCGCCGAGGTCACCCTCCCCCTGCGGCCGACACTCGAAACCGGGCGGCAGCAGCCGCGAAAAATCGGCGTCATCCGGCGCCCCGGCAACGACGACGCGCGTCTGGTCTCCCATCAGTGGGGCAGCCACGTTGAAGGTCAGGCGAATACATCGCTCATAGAGGTCGGCGGCGGACTCCGGCGAGAGGGAACCGATGAGCCGGGTCTTCACACCGCCCGGCGTGGGGTACTTGGTCATGATGATGATTTCGACGTGCATGGTCCCTCCGGGCGTCGCGTTGCCGTTGCGTGCCGCCCTTATAGAATGAGGCTACAGCGCGGCAACTTTCATCCGGCCGCGGCGCGATTTCAACTCATGACCCATTCCCGAGCCTGGCGCCAGATCAAGTCCGTCATGATCGCGGCGGACGCCGTCACCGTCGTCCTCGTTTACATTCTCGCCGACATTCTGCGATGCTTCTTCTGGGAACAAACAAGCTGGCCCGAGCCGTTTGCGGGCGGGGCCGACAGCACTCGAATTCACCTGAAGATTCTCATCTTCCTGCCGGTTCTCTGGCCGGCAATCCTCAGCGGCGTGGGCTGGTACGCGCAAAAATGGCGGCCGTGGCCCTGGATCATCCGCACCACTGCATCGGCGACTGCGATTCTGGGACTGGGCATGGCGGCGCTGGCTCTGCTGCTTGAGCGCGAGCTCTATCCCCGTGCCCAAATCGGGTTTGCGGCGATTCTCGTCTTTGCGACCACCATTCCGCTCAGGGGTATAACGGGCTGGCTCGGCCAGCGCATCGGCGACAAGCGGCGACATCGCGTGCTGATCATTGGGACCAGCCGGGACGCCGTCCGTATGAGACGGCTTTTTCGTCTCGCGGTACAGAGCCGCGCGACGATTGTCGGACACCTCCGTGGACCGTGGGAGTCCGACGCAGAATCTCGGGTCAGCGATACGACGATTCTGGGTGGTATCGAGCAGTTAGGTCCGATATTGGATAGCGGCGTGGTCGACGAGGTCGTCTTCTCCACGCCGCTCGACCGGCTCGCCGACGCGCTGCCGTTCGTTCGTTTGTGCGAAGAGGTGGGCGTGACGGCCCACATTCAAGCGGAGTCGATGGCTTGTCATTCGATCCCGGAAATCGTGAACTTTCACGGCGTGCCGCTCCTGTCCTACGCCCCCGCGAGGCACGCGCCGGAATTGCTGGCTGTCAAACGGGCCTGCGACATCGTGCTCGGCATTGTCGGAATCGCTCTGACTGGGCCGATAATGCTGATATGCGCGATTCTCATCAAACTCACCACGCCGGGACCGATTCTGTTCCGGCAGCGGCGAAGCGGCCTCAACGGCCGCGAGTTTCTGATGTTCAAATTCCGCACCATGGAACCCGATGCCGAGCGAAAACAGGCGGATCTTGCGCATCTGAACGAATCAACGGGCCCCGTTTTCAAAATCGGGCGCGATCCGCGCGTGACGTGGGTCGGCCGATGGCTTCGGCGCTGGAGCCTCGACGAGTTGCCGCAGCTCTTCAATGTGGTTCGCGGGGAAATGGCGATTGTCGGCCCGCGGCCGCCCATACCGGCCGAAGTGGACAAATACGATCGCTGGCAGCGCCGGCGGCTGAGCATGCGGCCGGGGCTCACCTGCATCTGGCAAATCAAGGGACGTCATCGAATCGGGTTTCAGGAATGGATGCGTCTCGACCTCTTCTACATCGATCACTGGTCGCTGCGGCTGGATTTTCTGATCCTCTGCCGCACGATTTCGACGGTTCTTTCGGGGTCCGGGGCGTAGAACCGGTCATCGATGCCCGATACCATGGTGGCTCGATGTCGCACGCGGCGTCGGGGGAAATCGATCAAGTCACAACCCAGATCACGAGGGGATCATGACCAGTACGGCCCACTGGCTGCTGATATTGTTTTCATTGGTCGCCGGACAGACACCGGCGACGCCCGACGACCTCGACGGCGAACCACGACCGATCGAGTCGCCGGTGGTCGACGAGCCCATTTCCAATTCGATTCGCGTACTTCTGCGGCCGGACCGGACAATTGTTCCCGTCGGCAGCACGGTCAACGTCGAATTCGTCATTCAGAACAAGACCGGTTCGGCCGTCACGCTGGCGGTTCCCGGCGCCCTTCGCGGGCAGGAGTCGTATGACCACGGAATCGGGCTTCCGCTGGAGCATGTGTTCTCCGGCGCGAGTTTTCGCGGACTGGAAATCGCCGCCGAGAGCAACCCGGAGATGGGTCATCGCATTACGCGAAAGCCGCAGTATCCGGTTCCACCGGTGACGATCGCCCCCTTCGGAACGGTCGGGCTCCGATTCGATATCGCCCGCTTCTATCCCGGCCTTCACCAGGCGGGCAAATACGTGCTCTGCTGGAAGCCCTACGGCGGCGCGGTCGAGACCGAGCCGCTCTCAATTGAGGTGGTGGCGTTCAAGCAGGCGATCATCGAAACGAGCTAGGTCAGCATGATGATGACGCTGCTCTACGACAAGGCGCCGAAACACGTTCAGAATTTCATCGAGCTTGCCCAGCAGCGGTTCTACAACGGCAAGACGTTTCATCTCGTCTATCAGAATCAGTTCGTGCTTGGCGGCGATCCCAAGGGCGACGGCACCGGGAAACGAATCGATGGTG
>CALLKH010000181.1 GCA_938008425.1 uncultured Planctomycetaceae bacterium
CGCCGCGCGGAGAAGGACGACTTCGACTGGACCCTCGGGCAAACGTCGACGGGCAAGCCCATCGTTCGTCCTTCTTTCAGCATGATCGCCGAGCCGCGATGCATGAAGTTCGCCCATCACATCTGCACGCCCCAGGTTCCGCATGACGGCACGGGGTCGGCCATGGCGGTTCCGCTTGTCGGGAAGAATTTCAATCTGGGCATGCTCTACGTCGAGCGCGACGCCGGAGACCCGCCCTATGACGCCGCGGCACTCGTCGCCTGCAAGGCGCTGGCCTGCTCGGCCGCCATGCCTGTTGACGCCATCCTTCAACGATCCGTGGCCGTCCGCCGCGCGGCGATGGTGACAGAGAAAACCATCGCCCGCGCGTCGCAGGACGCGCTCACGCCCAAGTCGCTGCCCGTCTGGAATAACATGCAGCTCGCCGCCTATCGACACATGGGCGCCGAGTCCTGCACGGATTTCTACGACTTTCTCCAGCTTCGTGACAAGTCAGCGGCACTCTTCGTCTCCCGGCTCCAGGCCCCCCTGCACGTCATGCCGCACACCTTCGGTGAGCTACGCGCCGCATTCAGGGCCGCCGTTCTTTATGGCGAGGCGCCCCACCTCTTCGCCCGGGCGCTCAACTGGATGCTCTTCGACGGCCACAACGAAACCCAGGCCCATATCGCCGTCGCCCGCGCCTGTCCGAATACCGGCAAAGTCACCTACTGCATCGCCGGCTCCAAAGTCATCGCCGCGCGCATCCATGCCGACGGCACGGCCGAGCGAATCGAAAACAGCGGCGCGACCGCGGTCGGTCACGCCCGCTCGCCCGGTTACGAAGCCGGCACGATTGAAATCGCAAAGGGTGATTCGCTGCTGCTCGCGACGGCCGGAGTGGAATCGGCCAGGAATGCCGAGGGTGACGTCTTCGGCGCTCACGGCCTGTGCGAGGCAATCTGCGACGGGCTCGACGACACACCGGGACATTTGCTCAATGAATTCGCCGCCGATCTTACGGAATTCGTTCAAGGCGGCGCCAATCCGGACGACACGACGGTGCTTCTGCTTCGCCGGCTTTAGACTTGCACTGACGGCGTAGTGATTCGGTTTGAAGGGCTCAGTTCTTCGCGCCCGCCGGCTCTTCAACGTCCGGCTGCACGCCCTCGGGCGGGATTCTCGCGCCGTCATCCGAAAGAATCTGGCTGCCGTAGAGCGAGCGATAGAGGTCACACCGCTTGACGAGTTCCTCGTGCGTGCCGCTGTCGACGATCTTGCCCTTGTCCATCACCACGATGCGATCGGCCTGCAAGATCGTTGAAAAGCGATGGGCGATGATCAAAGCCGTTCGATTCTTCAGGAATTTCTCGACGGCGTCGTGAATCTTCTTTTCACTCTCCGCGTCAATCTGGCTGGTGGCCTCGTCGAAGATGAAGATTGGGGCGTTGCGCAGGATCGCCCGGGCGATGGCGATTCGCTGCTTCTGGCCGCCCGAAAGCTGGGCCCCGCTCTCGCCGACAAACGTGTCATAGCCCTGCGGCTTGTCGCGAATGAACTCGTCGGCGTGGGCGGCCTTGGCGGCCTCGATGATTCGCTGTTCGCCATCACCCATCGGATAGTTTCGTTCCGGATGACGCAGCCGCAGAACCGAGCGACGGAGCAGGCGTTCGTCGCCATAGGCGATGTTGTTGCCGATCGTATCGGCGAAGATGACGCTGTCCTGCGTGATGAGGCTCATCTGCCGTCGGAGCGACACCAGCGACCGCTCGCGCACGTCGACGCCGTCGATGAGCAACTGCCCAGTCTGCGGATCGAAGAAGCGCATCAACACTGAGAGCAATGTCGTCTTTCCCGATCCGTTCGGACCGACAAACGCAACGCGCTCGCCGCGACGAATGACCAGTGAAATTCCGTTCAGCGCCGGCGTCTCGGCGCTCGGATACTGATAAACGACATCGCGGAATTCGATCGACTCCGTGAAGGGCTTCATCGCGGGCTTGGTGTGATCGTCCGGCACCTGCGCGGACAGGTCCAGCACCTCGTACACACGCTCCAGTGCCGCATTGGCCCGCTGCATCCGATTGTAGAACGATCCCATCTTTCGAATCGGATCGAAGATGCCCGCCATGCACGCCGCCAGGGCGCCGAACTTCGAGAACGTCATCTCGTTGTTGAACATGAGATGGGCGAAGTAGAGAATCGCGACCGTCGCCACCACGCGCCCGACGCCTTCAAAGGCGGGGCTGGCCATCGCCTCGGTGCGCTCGATCATGAGCTGCTGCTTGAGAATCTCGCGATCAACCGCGTGCAGGTGGCGTCGCTCGTAGCTTTCCATCGCGTAGCCCTTCACCACGCGAATGCCGCCGAGCGAGCCGCTTAGAGCCCCCAGCATGCGGCCGTACTGGCCCAGAAGCTTCCGGTTGGCCCGTCGAATTTTCTTTCCAAATCGCCGAATGAAATACGCCGCGATCGGCGTGCCGACGATCGCGATCAGCGTGATGCGCCAGTCGATGATCAGCGCGGCCGCGACGACGAAGATCGCCTTGAGCGGTTCGCGCAGCGATTTGGCGAAGACGAAGACGAGGCCGCGGTAGACCTCCTGGCTGTCCTGCACGAAGCGCGTCATCAGGTCGCTCGTGCCGAACTGCGCGAAGTGCGAAAGCGGCAGACGCAGCACGCGATCGTACATCACCTTGCGCATGCGCATCACGACAAGGCCCGCCACCAGGGCGATCAGGTATTCCCCCCAGAACCGGCAGACGCCGCCGATCACGCCAATGATGAGAATCGCAACCGTGATGATGATCAGCACCCGCCACTGGGCGTCGCGCGATTCGCCGGGGGGCAGCCAATCGGCGGTCCACCGGGCAATTCGGTTGGTCCAGGTCGCATCTTTGACCTTCACCTGGTATTCGTATGAGCTCTTGGATGTGTCCTTGGGCTTGAAGGCAAGTGCGAGTTCGGCGCCGTCGGGAGCGTAGGCGAGGCTGCGAAAAATCTCGTGAGCGACCGTTTTGTCTCCGACATTGACGAGCACATCGCCGATTTCGATGGGCGGCACGTCGCCGGCCTTGTCCTTGTGGACGCGATGAACAACGATCCGGCGTTCGGTCTCGGACTTTTTTTCCTCGGTGAATTCGATTCGAACGCGGTCTTCGACGACGCTCTGGTTAATCCAGTTCGGGATGCTCTGCTCCTCGCCGACGACCTTGATCAGCGGGAGAAGCGCGATGATGTTCAGGGAGTACGTGGCCGCGACGAAGACCACGCAGGTGATCGCGATGATCAGGTAGTGCTTCCAGGGCTTGGCGAATTTGAGGATGCGAAGAAACTCGATCGGCGAACCGCTGACCTTCTTCTTTT
>CALLKH010000182.1 GCA_938008425.1 uncultured Planctomycetaceae bacterium
CGGTCAGCGCCAGGTCGCCGGTGAGCTGGCCGTGGCGGAAGAGTCGCCCGAACATCGAGCTGTGTCCGGCGAAACCGCCGCCGAATCCGCTCATCGATTCCGCATAGGCCTCGAAGTCGGCCTCGGAGATTTCACCCGCGTCGAATTGTGCTTGAAAGTTCCTGAGCTGGCCCTGCTGGGTCTCGGTCAGCGCGGGGGCCTCGTTGCCGGTGCCGGCCAGGAAGTCATTGAAGCCCTGCACGACATCGCCCACGGTGATCTGGCTCAGGAGCGGATTCTCCGCGAAGGACCTCAGCGCGTCGGCGATGGTGGTGTCTGCGGTGACGCCGCATCCGCCGGCGGAAATGCCGATCATCGCGGCGATGGCGCTGGTGGACAGGAATCGTCGGGTGCGTCTCATGATTCTGAACCTCCCGGGTTGAGTTGGGGCGAAGTGAAACGCGAATCGAGGCATCCGCTGGCGGAGTCGATTGACGTCGTTTCGCCGGGGCCATGCGAGGCACTGATTGTCTATCGGGCGCGGGGGTGGAATCCTTCCAGTCGGATTCGCGATCGCGGCTGGAGCCGAAGAGCTCCTCGCCGCCGTGGAGTATAAACGAATCGCGGTTGGGATTATTGCCTCATTCTTTGAATGGGCGGATTTCAACCGCCGATTCGGATGCGACTCCTCCCGTTTTGATATGGCCGCTCTCAGGCTAGAATGTCGTTGGCCGTCGGCGAAAATCGCCGTCCGATTGCGGAAGATCCGCAATTCACGATCCTTGGAGCGGTTTCGAAGATTCCGCCGACGGCGTCACCCGGGAGTACACCATGATCACCTACATGAAGCTCGGAAAGGTCCCCCCAAAACAGCACGTGACCTTCTACGAAGAAGGCAAGCTGCTCATGGAGCAGTGTTTCACGCGGCAGGGGTTCGAGGGGCCGTACTCGATTCTCTACTTCCGCACACCGCCGACCGATGAAAACGCCGTCGAGTCGCTGGCGATCCCCGGCTTCTGCCCGTTCGAGCCGCTGGCGGAGCAGCCGCTGTATCGCCGCCACATCAAGACGCAGAACCTCCAGCTCAAGGGCGACTTTCTCGACGCCCGGCGCGTTCTGCTCTTCAACAGCGACATCCAGATGAGCATGGTCAAGCCGACCGAGCCCTCGCCGCGATTCTTCGTCAACGGCGACGGCGACGAGCTGTACTTCGTCTACAAGGGCAGCGGCCGGATCGAGTCGATCTTCGGTGTGACGGCGTTTCGCGAGCGCGACTATGTGCTCATCCCGCGCGGCACGCCGTATCGCATCGCCTGGGATGCAGGCGGGCCGCCGCACGAGTATTTCGTCTTCGAAGGCCGCGGGTGGATCGACATTCCCAAGGAGTTTCGAAATTCCAGCGGGCAGATCACCGACTACTCGCCGTACTGCAATCGCGATTTTCGCGGGCCGGAGAAGCTGCTGGCGTTCGACGAGAAATCCCACGGCAAGCCGCCGTACCGGCTGGTGGTCAAGCGCGATGACAAGCTGACGGTCCACCTCTTCAAACATTTTCCGCACGACGTGGTCGGCTGGGACGGCAGTGTCTATCCCGTGGCATTCAGCATCAACGACTACCAGCCCAAGACCGCGAGCGTCCACCTGCCGCCGACGATCCACATCACCTTCGCCGGAAACGAGTTCGTCGTGTGCAGCTTCGTTCCGCGAAAGGTGGACTACTTCGACCGCGACGGCCACAAGGCGATCCCCTGCCCCTACGGCCACGCCAGTGTTCATATGGACGAGATTCTCTTCTACGTCGACGGCAACTTCACCAGCCGGCGCGGCATCGACAGCGGCTCGATCAGCCTGCACCCGGCCGGCATCCCCCACGGCCCGCACCCGGGCACCTACGAAAAATCGATCGGCCACGACCGCACCAGCGAGCTGGCGGTGATGTGCGACACGTACAAGCAGCTCAAGCTGACGAAGACGGCGCACGAAATCGAGGACAAGGACTATCACCTGACCTGGGTGAGCAAGGAATCAGGCGAGGCGGATGCGCCGGGGGCGCGGTGAGACGAGGAACAGAACGTTTCAGTCTTTCTGCAACAGATCGTGTCATTTTGGAGAAAAGTGCCGGTTCAAGTTCGAGGGTCTCACAATATTCCCAGCCGCGGCAGTGGCGATAGGACCTAGCCCACGTCGCGAACCGTGAGTAACGGAACATAAGCCGTCAGAGCCCCTGCTGGGGTAGGAATCGTGAGCAGCTGTAATGCAGTAATGCCTGCTAACAAGATCATCAGGTAGCAATCGTGAGGAAAACATTTGTCGCACAAGCACTATTTCCGACTAACGCTAGGGACGAGGCCTTTAGAAGATCGCTTTGGAATGCAGTCCAAAGCAACTGGCCCGAGATTTCTCCGAGGAAGTTGGGATTCCATGAGCCGCTGACCCAAATCGACGACACCACACTGGCTGATCGCATGTTCGGTTCGATTCCGATGACGGTCTATCAACAAATATGGAAGCCCGATAAGGCCGGGTGGCTTGGCACTCTACAATTTGACGGAGGAGTCAGTAAACACTCGAGCGTTTTCATTACGGGGCCATTGAAGAAGTATGATGCGGAAAGAATGCGTGAGCTATTGTTCGCATTAAACTCGGAATACGCAATTGACTATGCATTTATACATACTGTCTCTGACTCTGAACTTGAGGACAAGAAGACTGTATTTCGACACGCCCTCTGGCCGCTCGCCTGCGGAATGACGACTGTTAGTCTGGGGGAAGGCATTGCCGACGCAACCTATGCTATGTTATTCGGCAGGCCATATGTAGAGCTGATAGGAAAATCGATTCTGATGGGCGCAGGGAATGCGAAGATAGAGTCGACTGATGAAACGGTATGGATTGAATATACTGGGGCAATTAGCACTCTACATACTGATTATTTGAGATTCCGTCAATGGCGGAATGCAATAAGGTCGCATGTTGGACCGGGGATTTTCTACAATCCCGATTGCCCTGATGGATCGTACCGAAGTCCGGACTTTTCTACTTCAACGATGCGAGTGCGTGATTATTAACGTGAGTTGGGTCGAACTCTTCAAACTATCCGTCTTGGAGCCAACGTTGATCAGATGCAAGGGCTGCGACACAATCGAACGGGGTGCGGGACGAAACTTCGGACCTCGGAGAGACGCAGGAGTAGGCAATGGGGAACATTCAGAAGCTGGGCTGAAGCAGAGTGGTGCATTCTACTTTATTTGAGTATTCCGAATGGCTTATTTCAGCGTGCGACGACGACAGCGTACGAGATCGAGGACAGGGACTATCACCTGATCTGGGTGAGCAAGGAATCAGGCGAGGCGGATGCGCCGGGGGCACGGTAGGGGGCGGGATTCGACCTCAATCTAAGCGCGATTGCCACGGGAGCCGGGAAATCGTGGTAATTAGGGGGCGGCTGGAGTCAGCGTGGAATGCTTTTATTGTTGTCTGTCCGCGTAGAGAATCAGGTCAAGCGCATCAGGTGGCAATCTAATGAGGCGGCAAGTCTTCGAATCGCAGATTGCTACGGCCTGTTTGAACGCATCAGGCTGGTACCTCGGCAGATCTGTGGATATTTCCCCGTCCCTTGAGTGGTTTGAGAAGACCGGATTTCCACCGCCGAGCCAGGCGGCGCAGGCATTTCTCAGAGAGTTTGGCGGACTAAGGATTCGAAGAGTCGAGACTCCTCGACGGGGGTCGCCGAACGTCGGCTTCTCCAAGCCGGCACGGACGTCTGCGCTGAACTGGTTTCGGCGAATGATCCGTGCGCCAAAGCGGGTTGATCTGGGTTACTTGCTGGAAATTGATCCTGTTGGGAACAACTATGACGATGTCGAGGCTGTGCAGGTTATTGAGCGCACGATCGGCCATGTCATTCATCCCGCGGGTATTGATGAGAAGTGCGCTGATTTTTTTCTGGGCGAGAGCGGACAACTTTTCGAGCAGTATGGTGGAATCCTGACCCAATATGGCGTCGACGCTGACTCGGCCATCGTCGCATTGTGTGAGCGGCGGGAAGGACCTTCCTGGCAGATTGATTTTCGCTCCCCTGGCCAACTGGAACTTGCATCGAAGATGCTGGAACCGGCCACTCTGGAGATTCTCTCTGCGGCGATCCTGGAGCGAGGAGCGGAATTTGAGCCGATGGTGTATGACGAGCTTCGCACCAAGAATGGACGAGGTCCTTCGAATGTCGTGCTGGACTTCCTGAGGCGATTCGGTGGAATCAGGATAGACCGACCTAATTGGGATAAGTCAACCACTACATATACCTTCGATCCGCGAGATGCATTGAAGGTAACGGATTTCCATTCTAGAACGCATTTCGATTACCTGACGGAGCTGTCTTTTAGGTATCAACTGGGTCCGCTGTTTCCCATCGCCATCGTTTACGATAGCGGGCCTTCGACGTCATTGTCGATTTTGCTGATGAACGATGCTGGGGCAGTGTATGAGGCCATTAGTGGCGTTTGGACCTGGTTGAGCTTGGTTGGAGAGAATCCAGAGCAGGCGCTGAATGTGTTGGTGCGCGGCCTACAGGTCAGGAATTTGTAAGCGGCGTAGGGTAAGATTGGGTAGAAACGAGGACGTTCGGCGATTCATCTGAAACGGGGCACTCTGTGATTCGTGGAAGCGCAGGATGTCCCCACTGCTGACCGACATGGGTTAGCAAGAAATCGGGGGAGGCGAATGCGCCGGGGGCGCGGTGATCTGAGTCGCAGACAGTCGCGCGGCCTGAGTATCGAGCGGCGTTCAAAGCGTACCTCCGTTACATCTGCGGATTCCTGACGACTATTCACCCCAGCGGCGCGAACGGTCCGCCCGCGACCGTATGCCGCTCCCGAATGGGAAGACCACGGGTACCTGTACCGTTCCGGATTGATTTTCGGGTCGCCAAGGTGCTCTTGTCTTCGAACACCCGGTCTTTAGGGCGTTAAGCGAATGATGGGCATGCTGGGTCGGGAATGCTCCAGCATTTCGCGACATCCCAAGGTCAGATTCAATGGAATCGGTAATGCCGTTCTTTTATGATTGACGGCTGGCAGTTTCACAAATGGGAAGACTTGTTCGCAAATCGGAAACATGGGCAGGAGACGACGATGGTCATGAGCGGATTTTTTCCTCGGGGATCAAGCCACTTGATTTGGGGAGTTGCGATTTTCATCGCCACGTCGGTTGCGAACGCGCAGACGCTTGACGGGCTTATCATAGATCGTAATGACCTCGAGTTTAATGCAGCGTCCGGGCAGATGCGTTATTTTCACTGTTCGGCCGTTGTTCTCTCCAATGGAGCGACTGAAGGGCTGGGCGCCGGAAGTTCCACGGGCGGTGCCGGGCTCATCGCCAACGTCAACACCATCGGTGACAAGCTCGTGGCCCGATTCAATTTCGACGGCGTGTTCACCGTTCGCAATGACTTCGGGGGCAATCATCGAATCCGTGTCAATTTCAGCAATGCAACACTCGACTTCGTCGGAACGCTCGGTTCGTCGACCGGATTCCTGTACGGCCCGGTTGTGCTGGTGGCCGACAACGCGAATCCGACCACCGAGAATCCCGCGAGCGTGCCCGTGGGAACGATCGTCGAGGTCAGGCTGTCGGTAACGCTGTTTAACGGGGCGGTCTTTGGCCCCAACATGTTTTCGAACAACTTCAATTTCGGCGTCACCGGGCGTGTAGACTGTTCGCGCCCGATCAGGCCCGGCTTCACCGCGGATTGCAACGGAAACTCCATCATCGACGCCATCGACATCGCAGGGCCGCTCGAGGCGGACTGTAATGACAACGGCGTCCCTGATTCGTGCGACCTTCTCGACAACACCAGTCTGGACTGCGATCAGAACGCGATTCCCGACGAGTGCGATCCGGACTGCAATGAGAACGGCCAGCCGGATGCCTGCGACATCGCCGGCGCGGTCTCGGCGGACTGCAACTCGAACGCTCTACCCGATGAATGCGAGCCTGACTGCAATGGATCCGGGCTGCCCGATGACTGTGACATCCTGGCCGGCAACAGCTCGGACTGCAACCAGAACCTCATTCCGGACGAGTGCGACGTCGCCTTTGCTCAGTTCAATCTGGCTGAGACGCTCGCCGCGCTCCAGGCGAACAATGCCGAGCTGTCGGCTCTCATCCCGACTCGATATGACTTCAGCGACGGTGCGACGGGATCGAGAATTCTCAACGGCGGCAACAACATGTACAACGGCGGCAATATTCTCAATACGAATCTTGCCAACGAGATTCAGTACTCCAACAATCAAATCTCACCTAACATGGGGGCGTTTGGTGCGGGCAGCCGCTACTTTACGGCCAAGTACAACGGCCTGTTTGTTCTGGTCGCGAGTAATATCAACATCTCCTACTTCCGAATCACCGGCACCACCGGCGCGGGGAGTCTGGGGGTCACGGACACGCTGAAGTTGAGAGTCAACGACAGGGCGAAGTACTACGATGTCTTCGTTCGGCGCATCTGGGCCTCTTATCGCCCGTCGATCAATCACTTGATCATCGTGCCGGCCGGTCCCGGCGTATACAACCAGGTCGTTTCGCCATTCACGTCCAATGAGATGCATGAAATCAATCCTCTGTCGAACGTTCGCGAGATCTACTACCTGTTGACTTCGCGATCAGACGGCACACCGCTCAGCGCTGATTCTGCGAAGCAGCTTGCTAAGGCGTTCCTGGCGATGCGCCGGCTCGATGCCCTCGATTGCAACATGAATAACATCCCCGATGACTGCGACGCCGAGTGCAACGGAAACCAGATTCCGGATGACTGCGAGGTCGCGAGTGGTTCGGTCCCTGACTGCAACGAGAACGGAATCCCCGACACCTGCGAAACGCTCAATGGGATGGAGGATTGCAACAGCAATCAGATTCCGGATGACTGCGAACTTGCGAACGGCACTCTGGTCGATTGCACCGGCAATGGAATTCCGGATGCCTGCGAGACATTTGACCTGATGACCGACTGCAACGAAAACGGCATTCCGGACGCATGTGAGCTGGCCGACGGACTCATTCCCGACTGTAACGCAAACGGGATTGCCGATACCTGCGATACACTCGACGAGATGGCGGATTGCGACGGCAACGGGATCCCCGACGAGTGCGACCTGGAAAGCGGGACGCTCGCGGATTGCAACGAAAACGGAATTCCCGATCCCTGCGAAGCGCTCGATCCGTCGATGGATTGCAATGCCAACGGCATCCCCGACACCTGCGACGAGGATTGCAACCAGAATCTGATCACCGATGACTGTGAGATTGCCGCCCTGCACGATTGCTGCGAGGCCGGGGACGGACCGGGTTGTTCAGACAACTCGATCGCGGCGTGCGTCTGCGCCCTGGATCCTTATTGCTGCAACGTCGAGTGGGACGATATCTGTGCCGCGACGGTTGCGGTGTATGGATGCGGCGCCTGCAACACCACCAGCGACTGCAATTCGAACGGCGTGCCAGACGAGTGTGATTCTGATTGCAATCAGAACGGCTATCCCGACGACTGCGATATCGTCGACGGCTTCAGCGACGATTGCCAATCGGACATGATTCCTGACGAGTGTCAGCCGGACTTCGACGGCGACGGTGTGCCAGACGGATGTGACGCCGACACCGATGGAGACGGCGTTCCCGATGCGAATGACATTTGTCCCCTGACGCCGCCGGGACTTCGGGTGAATCCGACGGGCGAGGCGGTCGGCGATCTGAACGGCAACTGTGCCTTCGATGCCCAGGACGTGATGTTGTACGGCGTTTGTCTAAATCTGAGCGGCCCTTATGTGCCACCGAGCCTTTCTGATTGTCGGCGAGGGTTTGACTTTAATGTCGACGGGGATGTCGATCTGGAGGATGTGCGCCGATTCCAGCAGATCTATGTGCCGTGTGACGGCGTGCCTGGGTGTGGCGGAGGTCATGTCGTGCGCATGGCGCTGATCTCACCGCAGGCGGGCGGCGTCCTCTCGCCCGGGGATGAAGTCGAGTGGCGGATCGAGGTTGAAATTGTATCAGGTGGTTCGCTCGGCCTGGCTTACATCAGTGTGGATCTTAAGCCCAGCGCACTGAATCCAGCCGAGATCGGATTTGTCCCTGGTTCGGCCGGGGCGATGTTCGCGAACTTTGATCGTCCCGCGGGATTCAGCAATCTTCAGTCGGACGCGTTTTCGTCGGCGTTCGGTGGATTCCTGTCGAACCTTCCGGGACGAGCCGGTCTGATTCAAATCG
>CALLKH010000183.1 GCA_938008425.1 uncultured Planctomycetaceae bacterium
AGGGCGTGTGCGAATCGCCGAAGAATCCTCTCCGCTTCGCTAGTCGCGGTCCCGTTCGAGGACGATGCGCCCGTTCTTAATCACCTGGCGTACCGGGTTGACGCCGACCCGGTAGATCCATTGATTTACGTTGGGAATATCCAGAATGAGCAGGTCGGCTGCGTGGCCGACGGCGATGGCGCCGATTCGGCCGGCGCGTCCGATCGCGGCTGCGGCGTTGGCGGTGCAGGCGGTGAGGCACTCAAGGGGCGTCATTCGCAGCATGGCCGCGCCCATGGACATGATGAGCGGAAGCGATTCGATCATGCACGATCCCGGATTGCAATCGGTCGCCAGCGCGACGGGCAGGTCGGCGTCGATCAACTTTCGCGCCGGGGCGGTGTCACTGTGCAGGAAAAAAGAACAGCCGGGTAGAATGACGGGAATCGTACTCGATGTCTTCAGTGTCTGGATTGTGGCGTCATCAATCAATTCAAGGTGGTCCGCCGAAGCGGCCCCGAGCTTGACCGCCATTTCCGTCGCGCCGGTGAAGGTGATCTGCTCGGAATGGATTTTCGGGGTGAGGCCGAACGTCTTGCACTTTAACAGGAACCGCCTGGATTGTTCGACGTTGAATGCCCCCCGTTCGCAGAAAACGTCGGCGAATTCGGCCAGTCGTTCGTCGCGAATCGTCGCGAGCAATTCGTCGCTCGAAATGATGTCGAGGTATTCATCGGCGCGGCCGTCGAATTCCGGCGGGATGGTGTGGGCGCCAAGAAACGTCGAGACAAGCTCGATCGGCGTCTCCGCTCGCAGGCTTTTGATCGCCCTCAGGGTTTTCAGCTCCGCCTCGGGTGAGAGACCGTAGCCCGATTTGATTTCGACCGTCGTCGCGCCCCATTCGAGCATCCGGCGAAGTCGCGGCCGGGCCTGCTCGATGAGGTCCTCCGTGGATGCGGCACGAAGGGCGCGGACGGAATTTCGAATGCCGCCGCCGGCTTCAAGGATTTCGATATAGCTGGCGCCCTTGATCTTGAGGACGAACTCATCCTCGCGCGAACCGGCGAAGACGACGTGGGTGTGACAGTCAACCAGTCCCGGTACGACGGTTCCGCCGCGAGCGTCGATCGTCTGCTCGTGATCCTTGCGAGTCGCTTCAGCGGCAGGGCCGAACCACGCGATGCGGTCGGCTTCGAGGATAACCGCGGCGTCAGGGATGATCGTCGGCGCTCGCATGGCGGGGCCGGGGACCGGTCCGGGCGCCACGGCCACGAGTTGCGCGATATTGTCGATCAGAACGGACATGGGCGCAGTCTAACCCGATTTTCCCGCTGCGCTGCGTGCGGCGAGATTATTCGTCGTCGTGTTCGCCGGGTTCGGCGAGCGTCTTCTCGAAAATGATAAGATTGTCCTGCCTGTCCGGATCCCATCGAATGCCGGCGATGTTGAAGTCCATGGCGATGGCCATGTGAAGCACCGGCCGATGGGAGTTATGGCATTCCATTCGAATGGACTTGTAGCCGTGTTCCGCGGCCCAGGCGCACTGGGCCTCGTGGATCTGGGCGGCGATCCCGTTTCGCCGAACGTCGGGCGTGACGCCGAGCAGCCAGCCGAAATACACGCTGGGCTTGAGTTCAAAGCCGAGTGAGAAGCCGACGGGCCGGCCGTCGAGCTGGGCGACTAGCATCAGGGGGTTGTATCGGCCGAGAAGTCGCCGGCGAAAAAACTCGCCGGTGCGGGGCGGTCGAAAGATCTCGTTGTAGAGTTCGGTGATGAGCGGGAGCTCACCGGGTCCGACGATGTTCACTTCGGCGTTGGCCATGACGGTGTTCTCGATCGGCGGTTCGCGGCGGCAGGCTCGCCGGGACCGGCTCTGAATAGTCTAACGACGAACGCATCCTAACAAAAAAGGGGAGCATGCACAGCATTCGCGGCATACTCCCCTGTTTGAGTTTATTCGGTTCTTCCGGCCGCAGTCTCAACCGGGATGAGGAATCGTCCCGCCGGAGAGCCCGCCCGGCAGTTCATGCGACGGCGACGGCGTGACCGGCTTGGCGACACGCGGCGCGGGCGGCGTCTCGTCAGCCAGCAAACCCGAGAGGCTCGGCTTATCGAGCTTCTCGCCGCGGCAAAGCTTGGCCACTTCCTCGGCGTCGAGGGTTTCGTGTTTGAGCAGGCACTGGGCGACGGCCTCCACCTTTTCCCAATTCTCGCTCAGGATGTCCATCGCGTCGGAGTAGGCTTCGTCGCACAGATGGCGCACTTCCTCGTCGATCAACCGGGCGGTGTCGTCGGAGTAGGGCTTTTCGCTAAGGCCGAATTCGTTCGAATCCAGCGCCGAGTATCGAACGAAGCCGAGCTTCTCGCTCATGCCCCACTCGAGAATCATCGCCCGGGCGATGCGCGTGGCCTGTTCGATATCCATCGAGGCGCCGCTGCTGACGTCGTTCGAATGGCGCTGCTCGGCGATGCGACCGCCGCACAGCACGCGCATCGTGGCCTTGAGCCAGCGAAGCCCGTAACCGTAGCGATCCTTCTCCGGCAGCGACATGGTGGCGCCCATAGCACGGCCGCGCGGAATGATCGTCACCTTGTGAAGCGGATCAGCGTCGGGCAGAAGCACCTGAAGCACGGCGTGGCCGGCCTCGTGATAGGCCGTTGCCATGCGCTCGCGCTCTTCGACGCTGCGGCTCTTGTTCGAGCGGCCGTAGCGAACCTTGTCGCGGGCCTCCTCGAGATCGTCCATGTCGACCATGTCCTTGTCGAACATGGTGGCGATGATGGCGGCCTCGTTGATGATCGCCGCAAGCTCGGCGCCGCTGAACATCGGCGTTCCGCGGGCAAGCCGCATGAGGTCGACGTCGGGCGAAATCTTGATCTTCTTCGCGTGGACCTTGAGGATCTCGAGCCGGCCCTTCACGTCGGGCATCGGCACGAAGACCTGGCGGTCGAAGCGGCCGGGCCGCGTCAGCGCCGGGTCGAGGATGTCCGCGCGGTTGGTGGCCGCGATGACGATGACCTGGTCCGACGTATCGAAACCATCCATTTCGACGAGGATCGCGTTGAGGGTCTGTTCGCGTTCGTCGTGACCGCCGCCGCCATAGGCCGTGCCGCGTCGTCGACCGACCGCATCGATTTCATCGAGGAAGATGATGCAGGGGGAGTTTTCTTTCGCGCTCTTGAAGAGGTCGCGCACGCGCGAGGCGCCGACGCCGACGAACATCTCGACGAAGTCCGCGCCGCTGATGGAGAAGAAGGGCACATCGGCCTCGCCCGCCATCGCCTTGGCAAGCAGCGTCTTGCCGCAGCCGGGATCGCCGACCAGCAGCACGCCGCGGGGAATGCGTCCGCCGAGGCGCTGGAACTTCTTCGGGTTCTTGAGGAACTCGATGATTTCGGCGACTTCTTCCTTGGCCTCCTCGACGCCGGCCACATCTTTGAAGGAGATGTTGGTCAGCTCCTTGTTGCTGACGCGGTGACGTGAACGCCCGAAGTTGCCGAGCATTCCCGCGCCGCCCGCGGACGAGCGAAGCTGCCGGAAGACGAAGAACCAGATGAAGAAGAGAATGAGCAGCCACGGCACGATGCTCAGCAGCATCGTGATGTAGGCGTCATTGCTGGGCTGAAAGTTGATCTTCGTGGACGGGCACTCGCGCATGAGCCGTTCGCTCAGATCGTTGATGCCGGTGATGTTGCTGTAGGCCACGCGGTATTCGGGTGGCGGGGTGCCGCGGCGCTTGCTCGGGCCGCCCTGGGTGTCTTCGCGTCCGACGGCCAGGATGGAATCGACCCGGATGGTGATTTCCTTGAACTCGTTGGCCTTCGCCCGGCGCCAGAATTCGTCGATGCTCAAATCCTCGCGGCGCGGAGAGCCGTTGAGGACAAGCGTGAAGATCATGACGGCGATGAGCAGAAAACCGACCCAGCTCATGAGTCCGCTGGTCAGTTTCCGGCGCGGACCGGGCTTGCCCGGCTGATTGCCGCCCTGCTGGGGATCAAGATTGGGGCCTGTCTCAGGCATTCAAAAAGAGTCCTATAAGCGTCTGCTGACGCGAATGTTGAGGCAAGGCACCCTTCGGCCTGCCTCGGAAGTATCGGATTATAGTACGAGCGGCGAGACTACCAATTGTCGGATTCCATCTCTTCGACAATTCGCTCGGCCATCCGGTCGCAGGCTCGCTGCATGGCGTGGTAAAAGTCCTCCCCCTCGGGGCGGATGTAATCCACTGTCTGTACGAAACTTGGGCGATCCACGAGCACCTCGCCGGTGCGCAAATCCTTCCACTGAAAGCTTACGATTAAGGTGGCCGCCGTTTCTCGGGGCTTCACTTCTCGGAAGTCCCGTCCCAGCGTGCCTTGTCGGACGTCCTGGACCTCGCCGGTCAGGATCGTGTCCGCATACTGCTTCTTGGCCAGCTTGAACGGCGTCTCGGCCTCAATTCGCTTGGCGAGGGCCTCGGTCAGTTGAAGCTCCAGGTCGCGCCGAAATTCCTTCGAGCCGAAGATGTCGACAGCTACGGTCTGTATTCGATCCTTGTTCGCGTTGGACGTTCTGAAGTGCGCCTCGCGATCCGTGCTGTAGCCGCAGCCGGTCGACAGCAGCGTCAGCGCTGCGCACCCGACGAGGCCGGACAGAACAATTCCGCGCGTACTCTGCATGACGATGGCCGTCCGTGGTCGTAAGCGGGGCCCGAGACACGCGGACCGCCCGCGTCGGTGGCGATTATACCGGCCGGGGGCGGGTCGGCAACGCGGGGGCCGGGGGGCCGGGAATCGGGTTTTCGCGGGAATTTGAGTGTTTGAATTGCCCCGGTTTTCGCGATGGTTAGAATGCCGGTCCATGTGAATGACGGGGTCGGCCGGGTTTTCCACTTCTGAAGCCCGGTGGCCGGCGTCGACGGCAGATTCGCCCTTCAGGAGCCACGGATGGGTCGCTCACGGATCCCGATGATTGCTTTGTCCGCGCTGCTCTGGCCGGCGATCGCCCTGGCGCAGGCGGCCAAGGACGAGACCTACTACGAACGACTGGAGTACGACGCCGAAACCGGCGAATGGCTGGAAATCGCGCCGCCGATTCCGGGGACCGAGGGCGGCGACCTGTCGCTGGCCCGATCGCTGCTCGCGCGCGGACATTTTCCCGAGGCTCGCAAGGCGTTCGCCGAGTGGTTCAAGGCCTACCCGGATTCAACGCTCTATCCCGAGGCGCTTTTCTACGCCGCCGAAACCGAAGTCAGCGCCGAGGACGCCAAGCCGAAGTCGGGCGACCTCATGCAGGCGTACAAGTGGCTGGAGGAGTTGATCGAGTCGCGTCCGGGCACGGAGCTGTCGGACCGGGCGATTCGCAAGGAACTCATCATTGCGGAGATGCTCCTCTTCAAGGATCGCAAGCAGCGCAAGCTCAAGGGTGTGATCTGGCTGAAGGCCAACGAAGAGGCACTCGAGATGCTCAACCGGGTGATCGACATGTGGGCGCCCAATTCGCCCATCGCCGAACAGGGGCTTCGCATCAAGGCGGACTACCACTATCTCAACGGCGAGTACGAAGAGGCCGAGCAGGCCTACGCGAGACTGATGCGCGAGTACCCGCGCGGCCGGTATCACAAGGTCGCGATGCTTCGCTCGGGCCAGTCGGCGCTGGCGCGCTTCCCGGGCGTGGAGTTCGATGAGAGCGATCTGCTCGAGGCCGAGGTTTACTTTCACGACTTCCAGGCGGCGTATCCGGCCGACGCGGGCGAGTACCAGATTCCGCAGACGCTCGATCGCATCACCGAGAGCCTCGCGTGGAAGGAATACACGATCGCGCAGTTCTACGAGCGAACGCGAAAGATCGACGCGGCGGCGTTCTACTATCGATTCGTTGCCCGCACCTATCCGCAGACGACGTGGGGGGCGCAGGCCGAGGGCCGCCTGATCGCGCTGGGCGCGACCGAGGAACGGCCGATGCCGGAGCTGGTGGGGCCGGACGAGCTGCCCAGTGCCAAGCCTGCTGCACCGGGAACCCGCGAGCCGCCGCCGACGAAGGTGATGGAATAACCGCGATTCCCGCCTGCCGCCGCGGTGTTTCGGCCGGTTTCAACTTCCCGCCCGCCCAGATAAACTGTACGCCATGATTGACTGGTATTTGAAGAGCCTCCACAGGAGTTCCGCGCAATGCCCCGCCTGATTGAATGCGTTCCCAACTTTTCCGAAGGCCGTGATGCCGGCCTTATCAAGCTCATCACCGACGCCATCGAGGCCGTCGAGGGCGTCAAGCTGCTCGACGTCGACCCCGGGGCGGCCACGAACCGCACCGTGGTCACGTTCGTCGGCGAGCCGGAGCCGGTGATGGAGGCCGCGGTTCGTGCCGCGAAGAAGGCGGCCGAGTTGATCGACATGTCGAAGCACACGGGCGAGCATCCGCGCTTCGGCGCGATGGACGTCTGCCCGCTGATTCCGATCGCCGGCGTCACCATGGACGACTGCGTGCAGTACGCGCGGCAGCTCGGCAAGCGGCTGGCGGAGGAGGCAGGGCTGACGATCTATCTCTACGAGCACGCGGCGTCGAAGCCGGAGCGAAGGAATCTTGCCACGGTGCGCGCCGGTGAATACGAGGGCCTGGCCGACAAGCTGTCGAAGCCGGAGTGGAAGCCGGACTTCGGCCCCGCGAAGTTCAACGCGCGATCGGGCGCGACGGCCGTCGGGGCGCGGGATTTTCTCGTCGCCTACAACGTGAATCTGAACACGACAAGCACGCGCCGGGCGAACGCGATCGCGTACGACATTCGCGAGAAGGGCCGGGTCAAGACGGTCGACGGCAAGCCCGAGAGCAAGCCGGTGCTCGATGCCAAGGGCGAAAAAGTCTGGGAGCCGGGTTCGCTCAAATGCGTGAAGGCGATCGGCTGGTTCATCGAGGAGTTCGGCGTCGCGCAGATTTCGATCAACCTGACGAACCTTGGCGTGACGCCGATTCATGTCGCGTTTGATGAGACATGCAGGAAGGCCGACGCGCGCGGCGTGCGCGTGACAGGCAGCGAGATCGTCGGGCTCGTGCCGCTGTCGGCCATGCTCGACGCGGGGCGGTATTTTCTGCAGAAGCAGCAGCGATCGACGGGCGTGTCGGACCGGGAGTTGATCAAGATCGCCGTGAAATCGCTGGGCCTCAACGACCTGTATGAGTTCAAGCCCGAGGAAAAGATCATCGAGTACGCCATCGCGGCGGACGCGAAGAAGAAGCGGCTGGTCGATCTGACGGTCGAGGGCTTCGCCGATCTGACGGCCAGTGAGGCGCCGGCGCCGGGCGGCGGCAGCGTGGCGGCGCTGGCGGGGGCCCTGGGCGCGGCGCTGGCGACGATGGTCGCGAACCTGTCGAGCCACAAGCGCGGCTGGGATGACCGCTGGGAGGAGTTCAGCACGCACGCCGAGCGCGGCAAGAAGCACTGGACGCGCCTGGTGCAGCTCGTGGACGAGGACACTGACGCATTTAATGCCATCATGGCGGCATTTGGACTGCCCAAGGGATCGGACGACGAGAAGGCGGCCCGCAAGGCGGCGATCGAGGCCGCGACGCGCGGGGCGATCGAGACGCCGCTCGCGGTGATGGAGGAATCACTGGCGAGCCTGGACGTGATCCGCGCCATGGCGCAGACGGGCATGGAGGCGAGCATCTCCGATGCCGGCGTCGCGGCGTTGTGCGCTCGAACGGCCGTGCTGGGGGCGCATCTGAACGTGCGAATCAACGCGAAGTCGCTGGCCGACAAGGCGGCGGCGGAGGGTTACCTGAAGAAGGCGGCGGCGATCGCGGAGAAGGCGATCGCGGCGGAGGGGGAGATTCTTGAGATTGTCGGGGGGAAGATGTAGGGGGCGATCAAAGACAGTGAGATCAATCGATTCAATGCCGCTCACTTCGATTCGCAGCGCAAAGAGTGTTGCTACGATCCGTTCATGGAGTCGGCGTAATCTGTTTGGGATCGGACGTCTTCAGAGCGAGTCGCGGGAGGTCTGTCCGATAGCGGCCGTCGAAGACGGTAGGACGACGAAACGGGCACACCGAATCCTGCAAGTTGACGCCGGATTTCCTTGTAGATATTGAGTTGAGTTAAGTCGAGGCTGGGATTTGACTTAAGGATTTTAGGCTCAGCCGCGGACATCGTACCACCCTCTAGCAATACTATCGTCAGAAATAATAGCGTGTGTGAACGAAGTGTTCAATGCGTTCCCGGTACATGTAATCGCGCAGAAAGATGTGGTACGTCCGAATCGAATGGGATAAGTCCTCATCCTGACCGAAGTCATCAATCTTGAGCTTCAGGTCATCTCTCAACGTCTTCATTGAGATCCCGCGGCCGTGCGAATGCCAGCGCGCGTTATCACTCAAATTGTCGGCGATTTCGCGGGCCCGACTGGCGCGAAGTTCGTCGGATACCTCAAGCCCTCTTGTTTCTGTGACCTGCCAGTTCTTGAATTTGTAACGAGCCAACCAGTTTATCAGTAACTCCATCGAGAGCGCTCGCGCCTCCTCGAACTGATGAAGTTCCGCCAGGTCCAGCTTGTCCAGCATGGCGAATTCGGCGGCGGTGAGCTTGCCTTCGGCGGACTTTTGAATCAACCGCTGGTACTGCACAAGGTATGAGAGCGCCGGAATCAATCGTCCGTCTTTCTCGATCTGTGGATCGATCGGTCCAAGGCAGGCGACGTAGTCCATTCGAATGCTGTCGCCCGCCATAGCGAACACGGTGCCGGCTGACATTGCGCGATCCGGGATGACGAATTCGATTTCGTCGTAGTGGTGGCGAAGAATGTCGACCATTCGCTCGACGATCTCCACGACGCCGCCTCCCGTGTCGAGAACAATCGAGAGTTTGTCGCGACGATTCTGAAACATCTCGACGGCGGCGCGAATCTTGTGTTCACAGCCGTGAAGAATCGGGCCGACGAAGGCCATGACATCAGCGTCAAGCCGATGTTCGAGGTCGTCAACCATTTTGTCGAGTTGTTCCTTGACGACTCCGACGACGCTGACGGACTGCAGCATGCCCACGCACACACCGCCTTTCATTCAACTAGTATTGTCAGATGATTCGCGCGAAGAATCTCCGGACAGTCTCAGGTCAGTGCCGAACACAGGCCCGTCTGAGTGCCAGATTATCGCCCAAACGAACTGGAATTCAAGGTGAAATCCTACTCCACCGTCACGCTCTTCGCCAGGTTTCTCGGCTTGTCCACGTCGCAGCCGCGGAGCACGGCGGCGTGGTAGGCGAGCAGCTGAAGCGGAACGATCGAGACGAGCGGCTGGAGCGGTTCGGGAACGTCGGGCACGTAGAAGACGTGTTCCGCGAGATCGGCGATCTCGGTGTCACCCTCGGTGGCCACGGCGATGACACGCCCCTTGCGGGCACGCACTTCTTCGATGTTGCTGACGACCTTGTCGTACTGGCTGTTCTTCGTCGCGATGAAGACGACGGGCATGTCCTTGGTGATGAGGGCGATCGGGCCGTGCTTCATTTCAGCGGCCGGCATGCCCTCGGCGTGAATGTACGAGATTTCCTTGAGCTTCAGCGCGCCTTCGAGCGCCGTCGGGTAGTTGTAGCCG
>CALLKH010000184.1 GCA_938008425.1 uncultured Planctomycetaceae bacterium
CTGAAGCGGCCTGAAGCTTCGTCAAACCCGGGTTCACCCAATCGTGAATTGCTCTAGTCCTCGACATCGCCGGCAATAGCAGCCCGATCAACGCCTGTCGTCGGCGATGAGGTGAGCCGCTGGGCCTCCGCCGCTTCGCGCCGCGCGGAGACGCCGTCGCCGATGGCGTCGTACGCCGCCGACAATTCAATCCGTGCTTCGACTGATTCGGGCGTCATCTCCACGGCATCGCGAAGGGCCTTGAGGGCTTCGGCGTAGTCTTCGAGTCGCATGGCACAAACCCCATGCCGCAGCGCCAAAGAAGCGTCGTAAGGCGCGAGTGTTCTCGCATGGCGATAGGCGCGCATCGCGGCCGGTGCGATCGATCGGCGATCGAGCGAACGAAGCGCCCACCGCCCGAGGCAGTCGCCGAATTCCGCCGCATAAGTCGGATTGCTCGGCGCAAACTTCACGGCCGACCGATACGATTCGGCGGCGCGGGCGTCATCCCCCCGTGCCGCAAGAACGCGGGCCAGCCCGGCGTGTGCATCGCCGTTTTTCGGATTGAGACGAATGGCCGACCGAAATTGTCGCTCGGCGGCGTCGGAGTCATGTCGCTGGACGCTGGCCTCGCCGGATGAGGCGCTTTGGCGCGACATCGATCGGCTGAGCGGATCGAAAATTGTCAGCCGCCCCCCGGCGCAGCCGGAACCCCCGCCCACAGTCATCACCAGGCCGGCCCAGAGTCCCAGGCCGAGCGCGCGCGTAAGGGCGCTGCGGGGAATGACTTTCATCGACTCCATTCGATGCATCTCGGTTGCGACGGATCTCATCCGCGATCCGGCGGTCAGGACGGTCCGGCCGCCCATGGCACGACGCAGGTCCGATTTTCGGACGCCGCCGCCCCGCCATATCGATTATCGGCATTCGCGTTCAACGTGTCCGGATAGGCGGTTTTTCATCCCTGATGGGCGCAAAAATTGACTCCGGCTGTTTCACACTTATCATTCACGGTGACTCCAGCCTTCGAAATGCATCCAAAGCAGGCCTTCGATTCACCGGATCGGAGGGGAAAGGTCTTGTCTGCATGCGCGTACTCATCGCCATACCGGTTTTCAATGAAGAGCGCTACGTCCGGCAGGTCATGTCCAGGATTCTTTCATTCGGCCACGATGTGCTGGTGATCGACGACGGCTCGACCGACGGAACGCCGGCGCTCTTGAACGAATTCGAGTCGATTTCGGTCATCCGCCATCCGGAAAACCGCGGCTACGGCCAGAGCCTCATCGACGCCTTCGCCTACGCCTCCTGCAACGGCTACGACTGGACCATCACCATCGACTGCGACGAGCAGCACGAGCCCGAGCACATACCGACCTTCGTCGAATACGCCCGCCGGGACGACGCGGACATCGTGTCGGGCTCGCGCTATCTGACCGAACTGCCGGGCAACACGGGTGCCCCGTCCGACCGTCGGCGAATCAACATGCAGATCACCGACCTGCTGAACGAACGGCTCGGACTTGGCCTGACCGATTCTTTCTGCGGGTTCAAGGCCTATCGCACGTCGGCCATGGATCGCCTCTGCCTGACCATCCCGGGCTATGCGTTTCCGCTTCAATTCTGGGTGCAGGTGGCCCGGCTGGGGCTCCGCACGGTGGAGATCCCGGTCCCGCTGATCTACCACGACCCCAATCGCCACTTCGGCGGCATGCTCGACGATCCCGACGCCCGGCTGAAGCATTACCTCGAAGTCTTCGAGAACGAGATGGAAAACTTCCAGCCTTGCGATCAGCCTGATTGGTCGGCCTGCCCGTTCGGGTCCTGAGCCGCGTGCAGAATCCGGCGTCAACCGTTTAGCCCAGCCACGAAAGGGGCAGGGTGACGGCGAGCAGGGCCCGAACACTCGTGAAAAATTCTGAAATCGTCAGACACGCCGGCGCATTCTCCGTCACTCACGCCTTGAGCGACACCGCGAACTCCATCTGTGCACATTTCCCACCGCGTGCGAAAACCCGACTATGATTTCCGACTCGACGATCAAACGGAGTCGCCGCATCGACATGACGCAGAACGCCGCCCAAGCCATCGACGCCCTCGCCGCTCCCCGGGATGACGACGGCGTTCTGATCTGGCCAACAGCGTCGACCCTTCTCGAAACGGCGAGGAAGAATCGAACGCTTCGAAAGGGGTACACCTTCGAACTGTCAGGCCGGCCGGCGAATTCGTGGTTTCGCCATCTCGACGACGCGCCGCTGACCTTTATCACCGGGCATCAGCCGGAATTCCTGCATCCCGGCGTCTGGGCGAAGAACGTCGCCGTCTCGCGATTGTCAAACGTCGCCGGCGGACTGGCCGCATTCCTCGTCGTGGACAGCGACGCCCCCCATCGGCTGGCGATCGACTGGCCCGATGATTCTGAAGGACTGTGCCACATCGGATCGGCCGCGCTGCGATCATTCAGAACAGGTCCGTCATTCGAACACCTCGATGATCGCATTGCCGGCGACATGGGAATCGCGATGGGCGGCGCACCGGACGAGATCAGCGTCGGCGGCGTCAACTTGATGAGCGTTTTTCGCGAGGCGTTTCTCGATTCGACCGGGGGAACCGCAAATCGCGCCGATGCAGCCGATCGGCCCGATTACGTCGCCTGTTGGATTCGCGCCATGCGGGCGATGGAGAGAGCGCTGGGGTGTCAAAGCCCCGACTACCAGCGCGTCAGCGACTGGTTCGACTGGCGCACCACCGCACCAGCATTTGCTCAAACGCGCGAGTCTTCCGCTGCCTTCGTCGCACACCTCATCACCCACGCCCGCGAATTTGCCAACGCATACAACGCCGCACTCGCGGGCTATCGCCTCCGCCGAAACATGCACGGCCGGCAGCATCCTGTTCCCGATCTGGCCGTTGAACCGGTTCGCGTCGAACTGCCCTTCTGGCACGTCGGAACCGCCGCGCCGCGGCATCGCCTCTGGGTCTCGTTTCCCGGCGGGGATCGCATCGGACTACACGCCGAGAATGAGCCGCTCGGAGAGGTGTCCGCCAGCATGCTCGATCGAGAGCCGCTCGCAACGCTCAGCGGCGTGATTCCACCGCGCGGACTGCGACCCCGGGCGCTGGCACAAACGCTTTTCGCCCGGCTGTTCGAGTGCGATCTTTTCGTTCACGGAATCGGCGGCGCGAAGTATGACACCATCACGGATGAGATCATTCGCAAATTCTTCGGTGTCCAGCCGCCCGACTTCGCCTGCATCACCGCGACGCTGCGTCTGCCGGTCCGCCGGTTCGGCGTCACACCGGAGAATCTCGCAGCCGCGCGTCACGCCGAGCGCGATGTTCGATTCAACCCGCTTCGACATGCCAATGGCGGAAGTCTTCCCAAGGAGGCGAAGGAGTGGATCGACCTTCGCGAGCAGGCTGTCGCGGAATCGACCCAGCTCCATCGTGCGAAGTCGCGCGAACGCACCCGCCGGCGGACGGCGTTTCAGAACATCCGCCGCGCCAACGACTCGCTGCTGCGACTGCTGCCCAACCTGAAGGATGATGCGCTCCATCGGGCGCGGGAATTGGAGCGTCAGGCCGAGAGCGACCGCATCGCGGCGTCGCGGGAGTGGTTCGTGGCGCTGCACCCACGGGAATCGCTGCTGCGGCTGATTGGAAAGCTTGGGGACGCGCTCGACGGGCAGAAGTGACCGGGAGCCGATCGGCGCAGCCTCGCCTCAGCGCAGTTTCGTTGTCGCCAGCGCGATGACGGCGAACAGCGCCGAGAGGATCCAGAATCGGGCGACGACCTGCGTCTCTTTCCATCCCTTCAGATGGAAATGATGGTGAATCGGCGCGATCAGGAACAGCCGCTTGCCCTTGGTCATTTTGAAATAGCCGACCTGCAGAATGACCGACACCGCCTCCATGACGAACACGCCGCCGACGATGATCAGCAGCAACTCCTGACGAATCACGATCGCCACGAAGCCGATGAGCCCGCCGAGCGGAAGCGAGCCGGTGTCACCCATGAACACCTGGGCGGGCGCGGCGTTGTACCAGAGAAACCCGAGACACGCCCCCATCAGTGCCCCGCACAAAATCGCGAGTTCCCCCGCCTGCGGGACGTGTGCGAATTGCAGATACGGTGCGACACGGTCGTCGCCGACGGCAAACGACATCAGCATGAACACAAGACAGCACATGACCACGCAGCCCGACGCGAGGCCGTCCATGCCGTCGGTGAGATTGACCGCGTTTGACGTGCCCGTGACGACCAGAACGGTAAGCACGAGAAAAATCGGAAACGAGAGCAGCCAGGGGTTCGCCGGATCGCCTTTCATGAACGGAATCGTCAGCAGGCGATAGGTTTCAATCTCGCCCTCCGCCCCGCCGAAATTCGCCTGGCCGCGATGGTAGATGAATGAACCGAGGATGACGCCGAGGCCGACCTGAAACAGGAGCTTCTGATAAGATTTCAGTCCGTCGCGTCCGCCGTCCTTTCCTTTCGACGTCAGCTTGATCCAGTCATCCCAGAAGCCGAGCAGGCCCAGCCAGATCAGGCACACGCCGGCCATGTGAATGTAGAAAACCCGAAGGTCGGCGAGGAGTAGAACCGAGATCGCGACGGAGAAAAGAATGAGCACGCCGCCCATCGTCGGGACGTTCGCCTTGTGCTGGGTCAATTCGTTGAGGGCCTTGTGATCGAAGTCGGGAATGTCGCCGCATTTGGTCTTGATGAGCATCCGGACGACCGTCGGTCCGAGCAGCCAGACGATGAAAAAGCTCATGACAATCGCGATCGTGCCGCGAAACAGGGGATTCTGATACCCGTAATTCCCTTCGATGAACTGATTCAGCAGGTGGTAAATCAAGGTGCGTGGGTTCCAATGAATCGACGAATGCCAACGGGCCGCTGAACGATCGGGTTCAGGTCGACAGTGCCGCGGCGCCGCACTTCTCTATCAGCGGAGCGATGCGCTCCAGCTTCGCGCCGCGCGAAGCCTTGAGCAACACGCTGTCGCCCGGCTCCAGGAGATTGGGTAACTTGTCCGCCAATGCTTCGATCGACGGAAAGGAGTAAATCCGTTTACTTGTTCCGGCGGCACTTGTTGCGCCGTCCGCCATCACGCGCGACATCGCCCCCACGGCAATGATCACCGACGCTGACGACGCGCCGGCCTCGCGACCGACTTTCTGATGACACCGCTGCGACTGATCGCCGAGTTCGCGCATGTCGCCGAGGATCAGCACGCGCCGCCCCGGGCGGGCCAGCGCATCCATCGCCTCGAACGCCGCCTTCATGCTGCTGGGATTCGCGTTGTAGGCGTCGTTGATGAGATACAGCGAGCCGTGCTGTACACCCTGCATGCGCATTTTCGGCCCGCGAAACTTTGAGAGCGCGGCTGCAATTTCCGCGTGTTCCAGTCGAAACCGGGTGCCGATCGCCGAAGCCGCCAGCGCATTGAGAACGTTGTGGCGACCGAGCAGCGGAACAGAGTAAACGAACCGGCCATTGACGCTGAACGAGATGCCCCCGGTTTCCTGCCGGACGTTCGTCACCCGAAGATCCGCCGCGGCGTTGAAGCCATAGATAATCCGCGATCGCTGCGATCCGCCCAGCGCCGACGGCATATACTCCGCCGCCTGTTCACTGACCGCGACGAAACCGCGGCCCTGAACGAACGGCAGAAACGAAAACTCTTCCGCCGCCACGCCTTCCAGATCGCCGAATCCCTCAAGATGCTCCTCGCCGATGCTGGTCACCACCGCCATGTCGGGCAGCACCATCCGGGCCAGCGACGCGATCTCGCCGGGATGATTCGTGCCCATCTCCACGACGACGTACTCATCGGCCGGCTCGACTTCGAGCAGCGTGATCGGCACGCCGACGGAATTGTTGAAACTCGCCGCCGCCGCCTTCCCGCGCTTCTTGCTCGACAGCACGGCGTGGATCATGTCCTTGGTCGTGGTCTTGCCGTTGCTGCCCAGCACCGCCACGACCTGCGCCGCGAACTGCTTGCGGTACCAGCCCGCAAGACGTCCCAGGGCAACCAGGGTGTCATCCACCTCGACCAGCCGGCCGCGGGCGCGAAGGGCCTCGTCGAATTGCCGTGCATTCGTCACGACGGCCGCCGTCGCGCCCTTCTGAAGGGCGTCCTGCACGAAATCGTGGCCGTCGAAGTTGTCGCCCTTGATGGCGAAATAAAGCGCCTCAGGGCGAAGCGAGCGCGTATCGGTCGAGACGCTTGTGACCCGGGGGCCCGAGATTTCCCCGTACACCCGGCCGCCCATCGCGACCGCCATTTCCTGAAGAATGAGTGGTTTCATATCCAAAGCACCCGCATGGGGTGAATCTCGCTGGTTTCAGAATCTCTCAATCCATTGCTGATGCACCGCGGCATCACATCGTTCCATCACCCTGTCACCGATGGGCCCGAGCTCCGTTCGTTGGCGAACCATGGACTCTAACGCGCCGCGAGTCGTCGCTTCACCGCCTCCGCGGCCACTTCGGCGTCGTCGAAGTGAATCTTCTCGGTTCCGATGATCTGGTAGTCTTCGTGCCCCTTGCCGGCAATCAGAAGCGTATCGGTCGGACGAAGCCGATCGATCGCGAGATTGATGGCCTCGGCGCGATCCGGCTCCGTCACGCCGCGGATGCGGCCGTCGGGCGTCAGACCGCTCTCAATTTCCGCGATGATCGCGAGCGGGTCTTCCGTCCGCGGATTGTCGCTGGTGATGATGAACGCGTCCGCGCAGTCGGTCACCGCCCGTGCCATTCGCGGCCGCTTGGTCCGGTCGCGGTCTCCGCCGCAGCCGAAGACGCAGACAAGCCGCCCCTCGGTGATCGGCCTCAACGCGGTGAGCACGTTTCGCAGCGCGTCATCCGTATGGGCGTAGTCCACGTAAATGTCGAATTCAAACGGCTCGGTCTCGATCCGCTGAAGCCGACCGGGTACACGCTTCAGCTGGGCAAGCCCCTGCGCCGCTTCTTCCAGGCTCATGCCCATCGACAGCGCCGCGCCGACGGCGCCGAGGGCGTTGTACACGTTGTGCAGGCCGGCCAGTTGAATTGAGCCCTGCGCCTTCCGGCCTTCAAACGCCATATTGAAAGTGCAGCCGGTTCGAGTCAGTTCGACGTGATCCGCCCGCAGATCGGCCTCGCCTTCGATGCCGTAGCGAATGACCCGGCTCTTGCACGCAGCGAGCATGATCTCCGCCGCGGGATCGTCAATATTCACGATGGCCGTGCCGTTCTCATCGAGGCGATCAAACATGCGACGTTTGGCGAAGCCGTACGCCTCCATCGTTCCGTGGTAATCGAGATGATCCTGCGTGAGATTCGTAAAGACGCCGGTTGAGAAGCGGATGCCCGCTTCGCGCCGCTGGTCGAGGCTGTGCGAGGAGACTTCCATGACGGCATGCCGCGCGCCGGCCTCGTGGGCTTCCACCAGGTGCTTCACGAGTTCGATGGGATCGGGCGTCGTCAATGTTGATGTCACCACGCGCGAGACCAGGTCATATTCAATGGTGCCGAAGAGCGCCGTCGGTTTCGACGCGCTCTGAAGGATGGCCCGTATCATGTACGCCGTGGTGCTCTTTCCGTTCGTGCCGGTAATGCCGATGACCGACATTTCGCCGGCTGCCTGAGTTCTGGACAGTCCGTGAAACTGGGCGGCGAGTTTCGATACGGCTTCGCGCGCACTGGGCACGACGATGAGCGGAACGCCGGGCATCATCTCGATCTCGCGATCGGCGACGACCGCCCGTGCGCCGCGACGCACGGCGTCGGCCACGAACTGGGCGCCGTCGCCCTTGGCCCCGGCAATGGCAACGAAGAGGCACCCGGGTCTTGCGAGGCGCGAATCCTGACAGATGCCGGAGATGTGCGCCTCCGCGAGGTGCGGCTCGCCGACGTCGATGTCGAGCGCGGAGCGAAGCAATTCGCCGAGACTACAGGAAGAAACAGTCTTGGAGTTCGTCAATGTGGCGGCGTCGTTGCTCATGGAGTCGCATTCTAATCCGCGAGGTCCTGAAATGGTGGGAAGCCGGACCCGCCGAAGCCTGTGATTTTCCCCCACCCTGAATCAGACTTGTGAATTCTCGCCGCCAGTCGCCCGACGAGCCTTCATCCATCAGTCTTCCAACGACGCGCCGTCATACGCCAGACCGAGGTTCGGACTAAGCTGGGCGCCGATCGGGCTGAGCGCAGCGCTGTTCGCGCCGGCGCGTTGATTCGCGAGCGATGGGTTCACCTCATCCGGCGACTCGGGCGGCACACCGAGGTAGGCGAGTCCGTGCGACAGGATCTTCGCGGCCGTCGGCGCGGCGACCACCGCACCGTAGTACCCGATGCTCTTCTTCGGCTTGCGAACCGCGACGAAGACGACGAGCTGCGGATCCTTGGCCGGCGCACCGCCGACGAACGAACTCACATAAGCGTCCGCCTGATAACCGCCGCCGCCGCGTTTGGCGATCTGTGCGGTTCCGGTTTTGCCGAAGACGGTGTAATTCGACAGCTTGGCCGATTGCGAGGCCGCCTGTCGAACCACCTCGACCATGATCTTGTCCTTGATTATGGCGATGACCTCAGGGGAGATGACCGGCTCCTCAGGGGGCGTCGGCGTGAAATCGCTGATCACTTCACCCGAGGCGTCCATTACCGCGCGCAGCAGGTACGGCCGCACGACTTTGCCGCCGTTGGCCAAGGCACAGTAGCCGCGGGCGAGTTGCAGCGGCGTGACGGTGATTTCCTGGCCCATCGGGATGCTGGTCGTCGAATACGTATTCCAGCGCGACAGCTTGCGGACATTGCCCGGGTCTTCGCCGACCAGTTAAACGCCGGTCCGCTCGCCGAATCCGAAAACCTTGCAGTAGTGATGGAGCTTCTCGTTGCCGAGGCGTTTTCCGATCTTGCCCATTCCGATGTTGCTGGACTTGATCAGGACTTCCTCAAATGAGAGATAGTCGTAGGGATGGTGGTCTCGCAGGAGGCGCGGGCCGTCCTGCCAGGCGCCGTGCTCGCAGTTGAAGACCTCACCCAGGCGAACGACTTTCTCCGCCAGCGCGCCCGCTGCGATGAAGGGCTTGAACGTGCTGCCCGGCTCATACGGATCGGTAATCGCCTTGTTGCGATAGAGCGCCGTGCCGAAGTCGCGATAGTGATTCGGATCAAACCCGGGTGCGTTCGCCATCGCGAGTATCGCGCCGGTCTGCGGGTGCATCACGATCGCAACGGCGCTCTCGGCCTTGAACTTGGTGACTGCCTCCTCAAGTTCGCGCTCGACATTGGCCTGAATCTCGGCATCGATCGTCAGCACGACGTAGAACCCGTCCTGAGCCGGTCGATAGCCGCCCTCCGCGAGCCAGAATGCTTTGCGGCGTGCGTCGCGAACGATCGTCTTCACGCCGTTCTGGCCGCGCAGCCATTTGTCGCACTGGTACTCCAAACCGCTGATACCGGCGCCGTCCGGCGACACAAAGCCGACCAGCGCGGCCGCCACCTCATTCATCGGGTAGGTTCGATACGGTTCACTGAAGGTGCCGAGGCCGTAGATGTTGGCGGCGGAGACCGCCCGCGCCTGCTCCTTCGTGACGCCGCGCTTGATGACGAAGAATCGCTTTTCACCGGCTGCGAGCAGATCGGGCACCACTTCGCCGGGATCAATGTCGAGAATGTTCGAGAGCGCCGTGCCGGCCGCCTCGACGTCGGGCAGAACCGCGGGATCGACAAAAACGCTTTGTCGAAGCGTCGTGCCGGCGATGATCCGGCCACGGCAGTCAATGATGAGGCCGCGACGGGCGGGAATGGGAATCTGGGATCGCTGCTGCCGTTCGGCCCGCGCCATCAGGCTCGGACCTCGGTGCGCGGTGATATAGACGAGCCGACCGATCAGCCCGACGAAACACAGGAGCACCAGCCCGATGACCGCCTGCCCCGCAAGATTTTTGGATTGGGACCGCAAGGCATCCATTCCTTACGACGTGACCGTCGAACCGACGCGTCAATTCCGCTTCCTGTTCTTCCCTGCGTCCTTGTTCGCCGGTGCGGCGGGTGGGACGACGTCCAACTGCATCTGCTCGGCGCGCTTTCGAATCGCCTCGGGACCCCGGAGCTTGGCCAGTTCGAGCTCCTTGCTCCAGAGTTCCTGTTTCAACGCCACCTTGCGCTGGTGCAAACGCTGAACCCGGTAGGCCGCCTTGGCGGTCTCGCTGCGAATGCCGACGATGGCCACGCCAAGCGCGACCAGTATTGCCAGAACCAGTAGCGATCGAGGTACCGTCATGACGACTGTTTCCGACAGTCCATTCGAGGCCGGGCCATTCTCCCGACGCCGTATCAGCGCGCGAACACACCGGCCCTAAGCCGGTGTGCAGCACAACCACATATTGTATCGGCGAAAAACGCGCCGCAACGCGCTGTTTTCCGGTTCTGGTCCCCGCGGCTACTGCTCCAGGCTTGGTTCGATCGCCAGGCTCTCGCGGGCCATGGACGATGACCGCGTCGGCTCGCCCTTTGCCGGCACACGGATCTTCATACCCGGCTTCAGCTTGTGAACATCCGGGATGATGTCCTGATTGATCTTGTAGATCTCGCGGAAGCGCGCCTCGCTGCCGAGCTGCTTCCGAGCGATCTTGCTGAGCGTATCTTTGTCCCGAACCTCGTACCAGCTGAACTGAATCGCCGGTTCGATCGGCCGGGCGCGCGACGTTTCACGGTTCGCCGGAGCGGGAACCGAGCCGCGCGAGGCGTCGGCGGTCATTGTTGATCGATCGGGAGTGCGACCGTCGACCGGAATCGGAATTCGCACGGTCTCGTCGCGGCGGGGCGCCGTCGTACCCGCGTTTCGCTGTGATCCGCTGTTCGCCAGGTTGTCAGTGCGATTGGCGCCACCGGCTCCGTTGAGCGCCGGCGGAGAAAGTCGATCGACCGACTCGAACATGCCCGCATATTCACCTTCGAGCAGCGGAATGTTCAGCTTGGTGTTCGCCTTGACCGCATCAACCGACTCCAGTTGATCCCGATTCGCGTTGAAAATCGCCTCGATTCGGGACGGCGTCGCCCGGCCGTAATGCTTGGCTGCGATCTTGCCGAGACTCTCACCGGACTGAACTTCATGCACGGCGACAATGGTCATTGGCTTGGGCGGCGTGGTGTTGCCTTCGGCGGATCGATTCGGCTGACCGTTCGCTGGGGATGACGCCAAATGGCTGTCGGTCCCCATCGGATCCTGATTGCCGCCGAACGCCGGATTGCCGAGCGACGTCGTTCCTCTCAGATTGACCGCCGGTCCGCTGCTATTGCGGGCGAGGGAGGAAGGATCTGAACCCGCAGGCGCCGCACCCGCACCCGACGGCGTCCCATTGAGCGCAGATACCACCGCGTCCGTCACCGGATCGACGATGTCGTCTTCGGGATCGGCCACATCCGCAGTGTTCACGGGGACTTCAATCATCGGAATATTCAATCGCGACACCACCGACTCGGGCAGCGGCCGAATGGGTTCGTCTTCGTCAGGAATTTCCTGGCCGACGGGTTCCTCGAGCATCACGACCCGGGGCGGGGCGACTTCCGTCTGGGCGGGCGCCGGAAGCTCTCGCTCGACCGAGACCTTTCCCGCGCGATCCAGCGGTTTGACACCCGTCAACGGCGAGGTGCCGTCGGCCGCGCCGGAATCCGCCACGGTGAACGAAAGCGGGGCCTTCGTGTTTCCGGGGCCCTTCTTCGAGAGAATTATGGCGAAGAGGATGATGAACGTCAGACCGACAAGCAGACCGATTTTGGTTTCCTTGGTCACTCAAGCACCTCCGTGTGCCGGTTGAGCAGTTTAACAGATGACGTGCCGCGCTCAAGCCCCTGTTATGGTTTCCGCGACGCGCAACTTCGCGGATCGGCTGCGCGGATTCAATTCTCTTTCGGCGTCCTCGGCGACGATCGGCTTTTTCGTCAGAAGTCGATACTCGCCGGCCTTCGCGCGATCACGGAAGTCTTCCTTGACCACCTTGTCTTCCACACTGTGGAAGCTGATCACTGCGATTCGACCACCTTCGCCCAGGACCGTCGGTGCGACTTCAAGGAGGCGCCGTAACGACTCCGTCTCACGATTCACCGACATTCGCAGCGCCATGAACGTCCGCGTGGCCGGGTGGATCCTGCCGCGATGGGCGTCAGGATTCTCTCCCATGGCGGCCGCGACGAGCCTGGCCAGTTGCACCGTACTGTTGATTCGCCCTTGCCTGCGAACCTGACAGATGCGCTTTGCAATCTTTCGGCTGTGACGCTCCTGACTCTGAAAGTAAAGTAGATCCGAAAGTTCGCCCTCACCGAGCGTGTTCACCAAATCGGCGGCCGTCGTCGACTCACGACGATCGAGGCGCATGTCCAGCGGACCGTCGATATCAAAGCTGAGACCGCGTGTCGGGTCGGCGATCTGGTTGCTGCTGACGCCGAGATCGGCCAGCAGTCCATCGACGCGATCAATTCCTAGCTCCGCGAGCGCCGCCGCGACACCGGCAAAATTCGCCCGCACGAATCGGGCTCGATCTCCGAACATCGCGAGCCGTTCGCGCGCCGTCGCGAGGTTCACGTCATCCCGATCCAGCCCGATCAGA
>CALLKH010000185.1 GCA_938008425.1 uncultured Planctomycetaceae bacterium
CGGGGACGTGCGACCGATGCCGACCGTCGTTGTAAGAGCGTTACCGGTTCGTGGCTGTTCGTTCAGGAAGGGAATAATCCGACACATGATTCGATACTGTTTGGCCATCACGCTCTACCTGTTTGTCGCGGCCGCGGCGGTCGTGGGCCAGTCGGTGGGGCCGCGGTCGGATACGAAATCCGGCAGCAAGAATGGCGTGACGTCTGCTGAGACCGTTCGCGAGCGGGCGATCGTTCGATTCGACGGCGTTCCGGCTGAATATGCAGAGGCCATGGCCAACATCTGCGATTCCGTCTCTCGTTTTCTCCAGCAGGAGTTCAATCTCGACGTGCCCGACCGGGTCACGCTCGCGGCCGACCTGAAGAAGGACAATCGCACCGCCATCTCGAACAAC
The DNA here is from genome assembly GCA_938008425.1 of uncultured Planctomycetaceae bacterium. GTDB lineage: Bacteria > Planctomycetota > Phycisphaerae > UBA1845 > UTPLA1 > JADJRI01. The sequence continues at coordinate 395 of CALLKH010000185.1, forward strand.
GGGCTCAACGAAATCCGGCTGACGCTTGAACGGGCCGCTCAGTTGAAGTCGCCGCCGTCGAGCCGGGTGTTGAATGTCTACGGCATCTGTTCGGAAATGGCGGATCTCGCGCTTCGCAAGACGCTGACCAAGCCCGAGTGGATGACGGACGACGCATGGCAGGGCCTTCGCTATTACCTCGCGAGTGAGTCGATGGATCAACTCAACCTGCTCTACGCCCGCAAGCTCTGGCCCGACGGCCACGACTACAGCGCGGAGGGCGTTACGCTGTTCCGAAGCCGCGTGCGAGGCGGGCACGGCGGCGGATTCGTTCGCGCGGCGGGCGACTGGCAGGAATTGTCGAACAATTATGGCCGGGCGACGGTCGGCAGTCTGCTTCGCGAGTTTCGCAAGGCCGATGCCGAGAAGCGCGAGCCGGCTTCCGCGATGAAGGCTCTTCAGCCGGGCGGTCGTTCGCGGACGCGTTCGAAGCTTCAGCGCTGGTACTCAAACTTTGAGCCGAGACTTGTGCAACGCGCCAAGGGCAACTCCGGCGGCAAGTCGACGCGATCGCGACAGGTCTCATTGACCGGCGCACCGATAACGCTCAAAAACGACGACGGCCGTGGCGAATTGCAGTTCATCACCGAGGATGCCGCGCCGGCGGCGCTGTTCGAGGTCGAATACGGCGAATGGCGGCTGACCCGCGTGGCGATTTTCGCGGCGATGGAATCCACGTCGCGCGTCAGCGGCGATGCGGCGAAGGTGTGGCTGTGCGATCGCGACATGAAGCCGATTCAGTCGTGGAGTCTGCCGGCGAGGAGCATTTCAACCGGCGGCGATTGGGTCAAACTGAAGCTGGACCAACCCGCGGTGTCGGGGCAGTTTGTGATCTGCGTCGAGCCCGTTGTGCAGGACGGGACCACTCTGAAGGTCGGCGTCGATGATTCATCGAAGGGACGTTCCGCGATCGGCAAGGTCGGCGGGGCGTTCAAGCCGTTCGCCGCGGGCCAGTGGATGATTCGCGTCGAGGCCGACACGGATCGCACGACAAACCCGCTGCTCTGGCGGCCGTGATCAGCCGCCTGCTCCCTCAGCTCTGCATTTCTTCAAGGAACGCCAGCGGGTTGTTCGCCCATCGCTCGGCCTCGGCGGCTGTCACGAAACCGCCCTTGGCGAGCCGGGCCAGCGATCGCTCCAGCGAGATCATGCGCTCTTCGGGAATGTTCTTCGTGCGCGTCTGAAGCTGCGAGTAAATCTGCTCGATCTTCACGAGCCGAATGAGATTCGACACCGAGTAAATGTTGTTGAGCACTTCCATGGCGACGACGCGGCCCTGGCCATCGGCGCGCGGGAGAAGCTTCTGCGAAATGATGTGCGAGAGCCCGAGCGATAGCTGACTGGCCACTTCGTCCTGCTGGTTTGAAGGGAACATGTCGAGGATGCGCGTGACCGAGCCGCGGGCGTCGCGTGTGTGCAGCGTCGAAAACACGAGATGTCCCGTCTCGGCCGCGGTCAGGGTCCATCGGGCGCTTTCGCGATCGCGCATCTCGCCAACAAAGATGACGTCCGGGTCCTCGCGAAGGCAGTCGCGCAGCCCGCGTTCGAAGCTGGGGACATCGCGGCCGACCTCGCGCTGGGAGATCAGCGCCGAACTGCTTTTCAGGCGGTATTCGACAGGATCTTCGAGCGTGATGATGCGGCAGGCACGGGTCTGGGCGATGCGATTGAGCAGCGAGGCGATCGTTGTGGATTTGCCCGCGCCGGTCACGCCGGTGACGAGCACGAGTCCCTGCTGCTTGTTGATGATGTCGCGCCAGACGTCGTTGGGAAAGCCGATGGATTCGACCTGCGGCGGCGTCGATTCGAGGGCGCGAATCGCCAGAGCGATCCCGTCGCTGTCCTTGAAACAGTTCAGGCGAAACTGCATCTTTTCGGTGAAGCAGGAGCTGTCAATGGAACGATTCTGCTCCATCAATTTAAACTCGGGCTCGGTCAGGATGCTCTGTGCCAGCGCCGCCATCGTCGGGGCGTCGACGGGTGGGCCTTTCATGCGCTGAAGCAGGCCGTCGACCCGGTAGATCGGCGGGCTGCCGATCTTGATGTGCAGGTCCGACACGCGCATCAGCCCCGCCTGCGAGAAATAGTCGAGCAGGTCGAGCATCGAGATTTTCTTCCCGCCGATGTCGTAGACCGGTGTTTCCAGTTGCAGTTGCTTCGACATCAAATGCCGTCCTCGGTGAAGTCGTTTGGATCGTATCGGGCGTTATCTCAGGGCGTGGGGGTGGGTGCGCTTCGGTTTGGCGCCGGCGCCTCCCCCGGTGCGCGCGATTGCGTCCTGGCCGATGCACTCATCGCAAAGCCGGCGGTTGCCCTCCAGAAAGTTCAACTCCGCAAAGACCGCGCCGCACACGTCGCAGACACCTGCCGCCCGCGGTGGTCGCGGCTGACCGTTGGAGTCGAATCTCTTGCGGCGGTCCTGCGATTCGCCTCTCCGCTGTCTCATTCGAAAGATCGCGACCTTGATGCCCGTCCAGCTCAGAATGATGAGAACAAATCCGATTGTCGCCGCCGTGAGGATGCCGATGAGGAGGTAAATCTCTTCTACCCAGTGTTGCAGCGGATCCATATCGGCGGGCCTTTGTTCAATCGGCGGGAGGCGAGCAGCAACGACTTTGTCCATTGTCGCCGGAACGCCCCCGGATTTGCAAGCGTGATCCCTCGTTATTCCAGGCGGAATGCCGACGCTAACGTCACACGGCACATGCCCAACAAAGTATCCGCATCTTTTCGCGTTTATCCGGGCGCTAATACCCGCCGCCATACGGGTTCGGCGTCTCCGTGAGTTTGGCAGCGATCACAGCACCGGCCATGACCGCGGCGCACGCAATTGCTCCGACCATCCCGTTGAGCCACGACCTTCGCCGCGCGCCGACGCACATTCCCGCGACGGTTCCGGCCAGCGGCGCGATTGCCGGCGCCACGACGCGCCACCAGGCCATGTCCGCGTAGAAGTAGCCATTAAGCCAGAGCCCGAGCATCACGAATGGCGCGACGCCGTACAGCCCGGCCGCCAGTTGTCGTCGGCCGATCGCTTGCAGTACGAGAGACACCCCTATTCCCGCGCCGAGCATCATGGTCATCTCGAGCAGCCGGGCGGATTGTGAGAGCAGAAAGATGGCCCCGCTGCCCACAGCCACGATGAGCCATTGAAGCGCGAACCATTGCGTCTTGCCCGATCGTCCGGCGGTTTCGACAAGCTGCCACCACACCGTGCCGCCGATCGCGATTCCGGCGATCCAGCTCATGGCCTCAGTCGGAGTCCAGGTGTAGCGAATGAAGGACTGCAACGAAATGGCAGCGAATCCGGCGATGACCAGTGTGCGAAGGGCCAATCGCAACCAGACACGATTCCACACGGCGCCGACGATGCCCGCCAGTGCCATGACGGCGACGCCGGGCGCGAGCCACTGCCATGCGTCAACGGCCTGCCAGTTCGACCAGTCGGGGGAGGGAAAGCGATTGAGATGACCGGTGAGATAGGCCATCGGAGCGATCAGCACGCCGAGTCGGACGGCGAGTCCCGCGTCGGGTCGCCGCCGCGTGATCCACATCAAGAGGGCGGCCACGACGGCGGCAGCGCCGGTGGGAATCGCGGCTGATTCGATGAGTAGCTTCGAGTCCATGGCTTGCCGTTTGGCGCGTTCCCCTTTTGAAAATGCGAAGGGGCGCTTCGTCGTGAGCGATTGCGACGAAGCGCCCCGTGGTTACAAATGGATTTACTTCTTGACGCCTTCGAGGCTCACTGTGATGCGAACGTCTTCGCCGAGGCCGCCCGGCATGTAGCTGATGCCGTACTCGCTGCGCTTGACTTCAAACGTACCCTCGAATCCGGTCCGTTCGCCGCCCCAGGGATCCTTGCCGGAGCCGACGTGGTCGAGATCCACCGAGACGGACTTCGTCACGCCGTGCAGCGTGAGATCACCCGTCACCATGTACTTGCTGCCAGCCGTCTTCTTGAACGTCTTGCTCTTGAATGTGATCTCCGGGAACTGCTTCACGTTGAAGAAGTCCGGTCCGCGAAGGTGGTCGTCTCTCTGCTTGTCGTTGGAGTCGATGCTCGCAGCCTTGATCTTGATCTCCAGCCGGTTGGCGGAATCATCGGAGTCGGAAAGGCTGAGCCGACCTTCGATTTCGTTGAAGCGGCCGTAGCAGTAGCTCACGCCCAGATGCTTGATTCGAAAAATGACGGCGGAGTGGGAGTTGTCGATCGAATAATTCTGCGTCTCGGCCACGTTTCCGGTCGATCCGGCGAACAGGCCGGCAGCGGCGAAGGATGACAGCGTCAGGGCGGCAATCGTCTTCATGGAGGCTCCTCTGATCCGATTTAAGGGGTCATACACCTGTTACAACTTCCGGGAGCATAGTGTTCCCGAGGGGCCGTTTCCACGATGGCCGGCCTGGCGCGAGGTTTGCGAATCGGCCGGTTCCTGCCGGCTACGACAGGCCGGCATCATGCCATGAATTCTTGATCCAGGGGCTTGAAACGCGAGCGGAATTGGGGGATAAATAAGGAGTCAACGTTCTGACGCGACCGCCGTCGCATTCTGAATCAATTTCGCTCGATGTCAGCCCTGATTGCTCGGTTCTACCCGACACCGGCGCACCTGGACACGAGTTTTCGACCCTTCACTCCCGCACGCCAATCCGTTGATACCGTTTGTTTATTGAATTGGCCGCCGCGTAAGATAAAGCGGGTGGTGATTTCCGCCGCGCGGCGACGTGTGCCGAGAGGTGAATTATGGACGACCATTACTTCGACCGACTTCGCGACTCATCCATCGCGGCCGCGCTGAATGCGCTGGTTCCCGAGGGCGAACCTGAAACAGAGGTCCGCCCGGACGATCCGCTGCCGCTCCTGACGGACTTTGACACGCAGATCAATGCCGCCGTTGAAAGCGACGACAGCGCCGGGCGCCGGATCGTCGAAGCGTGTCGGGCGCTGGCCCATGCCGGGGTTCGCCCGCGGCCGAAGGGTGTTTGCGCGTATTTGAAGGACAAGCACGGCGTTTCGCCGAATCTGGACGAAGTGACGCAGATCGTGAGGCGATGGAAGGCGGGACAGTGGAAGTCCGACGCCGTTCGAAGCGCCTATCTGGCCTACGCCCGTCTCGACGGGGAGCAGCGGGCCGCGTTTCAATCGCGGGTCGACGTCGATCGCCAGAGCGCCATCGCATCGGCCGCGGAGGAACGATCGATGACGGATCCCTTCGTCATCCGAATGTATCTGCGCGACGGCAGTTCGCGCACCGATACCGCCGATCGCGCGACTGTGGCCTGGGTGAAATTCCAGAATCGGATCGACCGGCGCCAGCCGAACCACATCTGCATTGATCTGATCGATCGCGGCAGCGGAGTGGAGAAGATTCTCCGCCGTTGCAAGTTTGGCGGCTCTGACGGGCTGCGGACTCCTTCCCCGGGCAGTGACTTATCCGACTGGGCCTGATTCGTCGGCTCGCATTTTGATTTCTTATTCGCCGAGCGCGGCCGCGACAAAGGGGGCGATGTCCTCGCGGTCCAGCCGTCCGTCCTGATTCGCGTCGATCGACCGCGCCTGCCACGATGCCGCCCGGACGCCCGTCAAGAACTCGGAGAAGGCGTGGATGTCCGACCGATCGATGGTTCCGTCGGCCGTCAAATCCGCCGAGGGTCGCAGTAGCAGCGCGACGCGGCGGTTGGCGTCATAGAAATGGCCGTTTGAGAGCAGATGCAGTCGCGCGTTCTCAATGGCAACCGACTGCCTTGGGCCGCCGGAGGAATCATCGTTTCGGTAGGTTGAGAATGCGGCTGACGTCATGCCGGCGCCGTCGAGAATCATCACCGAGCCGCTCGACGTCGCTTTTCCGGTGAATGCCAGGACTGCCGGTGGAGAGGATTCGACGACAATGTCCTCCGTCATCAGGACGGCCATTGCTCCGGGGTTTTTCGCGATGACCCACTGGGAGCCGCCCACGCGATTCTCGACGAAACCGTCGTCCGCCAGAACTCGGGCGACAACCAGCGTCTGCGTCAGCGCGCCCGCTCCTTCGTCGAGGCCGATCCGGCCGTTGAACAGGGCGGCGCGCTGATCAATCCCGGTCAGAACCCACTGGCCGAAGAGTGAAGAATTAACGTCGGCGCCGTCAAGGGTGCATGCATAGAACCTGCGTTGATTCGCCCCGGGTGTCACCAGTTCGGCAGAATCCGGTCGACCCAGCACGCGCCGATTCTTCAGATCGTACCGATAGCCCTCGGTCAACTGCGTGTAAGCCAGGTCCGTCACCACGGCCGGACGACCTTGCGCAACAGTCTCCTGCGATTCCGGCGTACGATGCAGGATCGTGACCGATCCCTCGCCGCGCACTTCGGCTGTCAGGTCTGGATAGACGCACAGCGCCGTTCGATAGTCGAGCCCCGCGCCGATGAGGTCCTGCTGCGCGTCCGCATGCCGGCGGGCGAGCATGACCGCCAGACGCCCCAGCCGGCCGCGCTCGGTGAAATGCGTGTCAAAAAGCACGCCGGGTGTGAGCTGGAGAAAATCGCTGGTGAGCGTCACGATCGGGTGATAGGCGTTGGACAGGGCCTCGGTCGACGTGAGCGAACCGTTGAAGGCGTCGTAGATCACCTCGCCAAGAACGGCCGCGCCGGCGCTGGTGCCGCCGATGACGCCGCCGCGCGCATAAACCGCGCGAATGGCCGCCTCGGTTCGCGTGCCGCGCCACTGTTTGACGTACTTGGACTGATCGCCGCCGCGGATCCAGATGATGTCGGCCGCGATCAGGGCATTGCCCGTTTCGGCGCTGTCGGCCGTGGCCCGATCGGCGATCACCAGGTGGTCAACCGCCGTCGCGCCGGCTTTGATGAACACGCGCTCGACCGTCTTGTCGGGATCGGCGTGGTAGCCGATGACGATGACGCGACGATCGCCGCCGTGTTCAATCATCCAGTGAAAGACGCCGTCGGCCCAGTGGCCCTTGGCGAGCCCGCCGCCGCCTTCGGCGCAGATGTAACCGGCGGCTTCAACGCGCGCTGCTGGAAGTCCTGCGGCGAGTGCAATCGCCAACTGGCATCCAATGAGTCTTCGAAAAACGCTCGAACAGAAAACATGAGGGACCATGGAGACGAAATGGTAAGCAACCCGGCCATTTCATTCAACGCGAATCGACGACTCCTATCGGGCAGCGCCGGTCACCTGACGTTTCCGCGTACGGCCAGAATCGGAATCCCCAGACCATGTCGCACATTGTTGATCGTCTCGCCGCGCAGCAGATCCGCGATGCCCCGGTGCCCGTGACCGCCGACCACGATGAGATCGAGCTCTTCACTCCGCGCAAGTTGCACCAGTTGACGGGCCACATCTCCATATCCAAGCACCGCCCGAACCCGCGGCGGCCCCTCCGGTGCAAGATCCGAATTCAGTCGGGTGGCCAGATCGGTCAGGTACTGTTCGTCGTGCCGGCTCTCGGCATCCTGTGACTTCGAGCCGTACCATTGTCCGCCCACGCCCTCGACGATGTGCAACAGGACAAGTTGCGCATCGTGAGCTTTCGCCAGCGCCACCGCCTCCGCCAGCATTGGAGCATCACCGGTGGTCGCCTCCAGCGCAACGCCGATGCGCTTGAACTTCTGGGTCAGCGCCTCCGCCCGATCCGCCACCTCGTCCGCCGTGATGGCTGATGCCGCCCGCGCCGGACGGTCGCGCATCAGCGCCATCCAGACCAGCAGCCCTCCCAGTGCCGCGACCATCGGCCACAGGAGTATCGCGACGAGCCAGCCGTTGGGCCCGGCGGCGCTTATCCATTCGCCGATCTGATCGGCCACGAGCGTCGCGTTTAGTGCGATGATGATCGCCGCCACAACCCACGCCGTGATGACAACCGGAAGGGGACTGGCGAATTGTCCCATTTTTCTTCGGCTGCTGGTGAACTTGATGAGCGGCACCACGGCAAAGGGAAGCTGCAAACTCAGAATCACCTGGCTCAGAATCAATAGTCTGTAGGTACCCTGATCGCCCATTATGGCGATCACCGTCACCGCCGGAGCGATCGCCAGCGACCGCGTGATCAGCCGCCGAAGCCAGGGCCGCATTCGAAACTCAAGAAACCCCTCCATTGTAATCTGCCCGGCCAGCGTTCCGGTCAGCGTGGAACTCTGCCCGGCGCAGACCAGCGCCACGGCGAATGCGATGGGTGCCACCCTTGTTCCGAGCAATCCGTCCAGCAGCTGGTGTGCCTGCTGAATCTCAGTGACAACGACGCCCCGGCTCCAGAACACCGAAGCCGATACCACCAGGATGGCGGCATTCACGAAGAACGCGGCGTTCAGCGCCACCGCCGAATCGATCAGGTTGAATTTGCACGCCTGCCGGACGCCCTCGATGGTGCGCGGCACGTCGCGCGTCTGCACCAGCGCCGAATGCAGATACAGGTTGTGCGGCATGACGGTCGCGCCGAGGATGCCGATCGCGATGAGGAGTGCGCCCTCGGCGCCGAGTCCGCCGGGAATGAACCCCGACGCAATCCCGCCCCATGAAGGCTTGCACAGGAACAGCTCGATCACAAAACAGACGCCGATCGTGGTGACCAGCGTCAGGATGAACGCCTCCATCTTGCGAATGCCGAGCCGCTGAATCGCCAGCAACAGGAAGACGTCGAACGCCGTAATGAGCACGGCATGCATAAGCGGAATGCCGAACAGCAGATTCAGTCCGATGGCGGTCCCGAGCAACTCGGCCAGATCGCACGCCGCGATTGCGATCTCGCACAAGACGAACAAGATGTATCGAACGCCCGGGCGAAAGTGATCGCGACACGCCTGCGCCAGGTCGCGCCCGGTCACCAGGCCCAGTCGTGCACTGAGGGTCTGAAGCAACACCGCCATCAGGTTGCTCATCAGGAGAACCCAGATCAGGCGATATCCGAATCGGGCCCCGCCTTCGAGATCCGTCGCCCAGTTGCCGGGATCCATGTAGCCGACGCTCACCATGTACGCCGGGCCGGCGAATGCGAACATGCGCCGCCACCAGTGCCTGTGGCTGATATTCACTGTTCGATGGACGTCATCCAGAGAGGGTGTTTTCAGTGCAGGCGCGTCGGGCGCGGCGCCGGAAGCGGGGGAATCAGTCGAGTGACCGGACGTCCCGTCATGACTCATGTTGCCGTGCCGCCTTCCGATCATGTAGCGAGAGTCTCGTGACTTTGACGTCCTGGCCGGGCCGCGACGATCGCAATTTACCCGAGACGAATCATAATCCTGAAGGGGCCTGGCGGCATGTCGTTCGCCCCTTCGACGCTTCGCCGCAGAGCGGACATGCGAAAATGAACGCCACGTCCAGATCATCGCCAATCATCGTGACCAGCCTTACATCCCGCAGTTCGACCGGCACCGGCCCGCCGGGTCCGAAGTGCGCCGCCACCGGATCACGATCGGACTGCACGCCGATCGCGAATTCGACAGCCTCGGCGTAGGAATCGCACGGGCCCTGGTAGTCGCAGGTGAATCGTTCCATGTGAGTGCTCGTGTAAAAAGCTGCTCGCGGCGGCCGATGCATGCGCCGCAGGGCAGTTGAAGTCGTTACGTCGCGCAGATCGGCGGCGTCTGCAGGTGATGGTCTGTCTTCTGCTGATACCAGTGTGCGATTTGCAGGAGCCGGTCTTCCGCGAAATGCGGCGCCATGAGCTGAAGGCCGACCGGCATCCGGTCCGACGTGAATCCGCACGGGATGCTCAGCGCCGGAATGCCCGCGAGATTGGCCGCGCAGTTGTAGATGTCGGCCAGGTACATCTCCAGCGGATTGTCCGACTTTTCGCCGATCTTGAACGCCGGCGTCGGTGTCGTGGGTGACAGGATCACGTCGCAAGATTTGAACGCATCGAGGAAATCGTGCTTGATCAGTGTGCGAACCTTCAGCGCCTTGAGGTAATACGCGTCGTAGTAGCCGCTGGAAAGCGCGAACGTTCCCAGCATGATTCTTCGCTTCACCTCGGCGCCAAAGCCCTCGGCCCGGCTGCCGCTGTATACATCGAAGTAATCGCTCGGCGACGCGGTACGGTGGCCGTAGCGCACGCCGTCGAATCGGGCGAGATTGCTCGACGCCTCGGCGGTGCAGACGAGGTAGTAGCAGCCGATCGTGTAGGCCGAATGCGGCAGGTGAATCTCGCAGACCTCTGCGCCGAGTTTCTTGTAGGTTTCGATGGCCGCTTCGACCACGCGGCGCGTTTCGGGGTGCAGCCCCTCGCCGAAATACTCCGCGGCGATACCGATCCGCACTTTGCCCACCGGCTCGTCGAGCTTCGCGACATAGTTCGGCACGGGCAGGTCCACGCTGGTTGAATCCCGCGCGTCGCGCCCGGCGATTACGCCGAGCAGTTCGGCCAGCCCGCGCGCATCCACCGCCACGGGGCCGATCTGATCCAGGCTGCTCGCGAACGCCACCAATCCGTACCGCGAGACCCGACCGTAGGTCGGCTTCAATCCCGATACCCCGCAGAATGACGCCGGTTGTCGAATGGATCCGCCGGTCTCGCTGCCGAGCGCGTAGGGGACCATGCGCGACGCCACCGCCACGATCGATCCGCCGGACGATCCTCCCGGCACGAATTCGGGGTTCCAGGGATTTCGGCTCGTGAAAAATCCGGAGTTCTCGGTCGAACTGCCCATGGCGAATTCGTCGAGATTGGTTTTCGCCACCACCACCGCGCCGGGCGGGTTCAATCGTTCGATGACATGCGCGTTGTACGGCGATCGAAATCGCTCAAGAATCTTTGAGCCGCAGGTGGTTGTACCCACGTCGGTGCAGATATTGTCCTTGACTACGACGGCCTTTCCGAAGATCGGGCTGCCGGCGGGGCCGGCGTCAAGAGTCTGAGCCCGGGCCATCGCGCTCTCGTCCAGTGTCGAAAGTATGGCACGGACCTTCGGGTCGGTTCCACGAATGGCGGCAAGTGCGTTTTCAATGTTCGAAACGGCGTTGCCCATGATCGCCCGCTACGACTCCATCTGATCGAGTACCTTCGGCACCTTGAAGTAGGGCGGCGATGAATCCGGCGCGTTGGCGAGCACCCGGTCCACGCCGAGAGAATCGGCCGGAACATCATCGCGCAGCACGTTTCGAACCGGCAGCGGATGGGCCGTCGGCTCGACGCCCTCGGTGTTCACTTCGCCCAGCTTTTCGACATACGAGACGATGTCGCTGAGCTGGGCTCCGAACCGAACGATCTCTTCGTCGGTCAGTCGCAGCCGAGCGAGATGTGCAATGTGCCGAACCTTGGCCTCGTCGATGCGTTCACTCATGCGGGGCACTCACTCCGATGCGCGAAACGACTCGGCGTCGCGCATAAAAAAACGATGCCGATCGCGTCGGCATCGTCTTCTATCATCGATGTTGAAAGGCGTAAAGCCCGCGGCGCTCAGGCCTCGGTCGTCGCTTCCGGCTTCCAGGTTCGCTTCGGCGGCTTGACCACGAGGCCCATTCGGATGGCCTTGGTCGAGACCTTGATGCGAACGATCCGACCGTCGATCAGGGCACGCACGCGCTGAATATTCGGCTTGAACTTTCGCTTGGTGATGCCGGTAACCTTGGTACCGACGCCGCCCAGGTACTTCGCCTTACCACGATGGGCATAAGATCGTCCCGACGTGGTCTTCTTTCCGGTAAAATAACAAACGCGTGGCATTGCTACACCTCAGGTGCGGAATATGTCGCTAAACCATTCAGAGTCCGGCAAATATAATGGGGCGGGGCTGATCCATCAAGGGCTCCGAATCGAGGCCAAAATCGCTTCGGAGGCCCCTGGAACCCCAATATCGGCTATGGCGTGTCCGAAATGCCGTTTTCGCAATTTCCGACCGGATCGGCCGTTATGCGTGTAGAGGGAATGATGGAAGACGCGGCGTTGGCGGAGGTAATACGCGGGGCGCAACGCGGCGACCCGGCTGCGTTCGACCGTCTCGTGGAGAGTTTTGCGTCGCGCATCAGCGGCTTCCTGTTTCGCATGACGGGCTCCCGACAGGATTCGGAGGATCTCGCCCAGGAGGTGTTTCTTCGGCTCGTGAGAATGATCGGGGCCTATCAGCACGACGGTCGATTTGAGGCCTGGCTTTTCAGAATCGCCGCCAATCTGGCCAGGGACCGGGTACGCCGGGCCAAGCGGTCGCCGACGGTGTTTGGCGATGACGAATCTGGCGCAAGCGGAGTAGGGACGGATCGCGGCGGCCGGCTGGATAACACCGCCGGCGCCGCGGAGTCGGCCGACGCGAGGATGATTCTCGACGAGGAAATCGAGCGGCTGAATTCGGCGCTTCAGATGCTGCCGACGGCCGAGCGTGAGGTCATCGCCCTGAGGCATTTTTCCCAGCTCTCCTTCAAGGAGATCGCAGAGATGACCGGGACGCCGCTGGGAACGGCGCTCGCGAGAGCCCATCGCGGCCTTGCGAAGTTGAGGGATATCATGGACGGGCCGGGGGCCTCCAGTTCCGCCGATGGCGCTCGAATCGCCACGGCCGGAGGATGAATGACGATGGCAGATTTCGACAAAAACAAGATGGACGAGATTACGCGGGGCGAGGCCTGGCTGGCGGGATTCAAGACGCCTGAAGCCTCCGGTGAGTTGATCGAACGCATCAAGCGGGCGACGCGGGAACAACTGGCTCGACCGGCCGTGCTGCCGCGGCTCTTCGCGCTTCGGCCCTGGCACGGCTCGCTCGCGGCTGCTGCCATGCTGGCGCTGTGTGTCGGCGTCGCCTGGTACTCGCGATCGCAGACGCCGATCGGCCCGGGTCCGATGACAGATTCCGGGTCGATTGCCGTGGCGCCGGTTCCGGATGAAGTGGAGGCGATCTTCTACACCTTTGAGGGCGTCGAGCAGGGCCTCTCCGAACTGGACGAACTCGCTTATGACGACGCCTGGTCGCTTGACGGCGTCTCACTCTACAGTGCGTTGGATGAGGCCTTCAGCGAAGACTCTGGCGTGGACGACGAGGACAGCACATCCATGCGAAAGGGCGGCGACTTCGGCGCCGAAGAGGTTGTGTCATGAGCAGGCACGATTCGGGTCGATTGATGTTCAGGAACGGTGTCGGCGCATCAGTGGCGGTGATGACTGTCGCAGCGGTGGCATTGCTGCTTGTCGGCGAGCGATTCGTCGGCTTCGTTCAGGCCGAGCCGCCTGAGCGTGAAGCGACCACCCAGCCGGCCGACGAAAAGGACGCCAGCGACAAGGACGCTTACGACAAACCCGCCGGGCGGCGTGAAGGCCGATTTGGCGGACCCAAGGCGGGAAACCGATTCCGCCGCGATGCCGATGCCGACCGCGACGACGGCGATGATCGCAATCGCGATGGCCGACGGCGGCCGCGCTGGCAGGATCGACGCGACCTCGGCCAGCGCCCGTGGCGCGGCGGCGGCGAAGGGCCGGACGATCGCGATGGGCGACGTGGCATGTTTCCCCGCCCGGGCGGTCCCGATGATCACGGTGGGCGGCCCGAGGAATTTGACCTTCCGCCCGAGGTCGTCGAAGAGTTGAAGGAAATCATTCGGACTGAGCTTCCGATGATGTATGAACGGCTCCAGGAATGGCGGGAAAAGAACCCGCAGCGATTCCGCGAGGCGATGTTCCGGATCTATCCGACCTTCCGCGACTACGTCATTCTTCGCGATCGCAATCCGGAGTTGGCGGCCACCGTCATCGAAGAACTGAAGATCGAAGTCGAAATCCGCAAGCTGAGCGAACAGTACCAGGCTGCGGCCGAGGGTTCGCCCGAACGAACGCAGATCGAGTCCCAGCTTGAGACCAGCGTTCGCCGCCAGTTCGATATCCGGATGGCCCGCCGGGAAGATCGGCTGGCCGAGCTCGCCAAGAAGCTTCAGCGCGAGCAGGAGCGGCTCCAGTCGGACAAATCCCAGATAGAGACCGCTTGCGCCCAGCGACTCAAGCAGATCAAGAATGGCAAATTCTCCGATTTCTTCGACCCACCGCCGGGCGGACCGCGGCATCAGGGACGTCCGGGCGGATTCGGCCCCGATGGCGACGATCGACGGCCGCCGCGGCCGGGGCATCGGATGGACGGTGAGGGCGATCGACCGGAGCGCGGCCGATTTGGTCCACGACGCCCGCGCGGTGATCGACCGCATGACCGGCCGGCCGATGGGGATGAGGCCGACGACGAAAGCCCGCCGCCGGATGATCGATAGGCCGGGTTGTCCCAGGCTCGTGCTCAGTCACAGGGGAAATCACGGCCGCTTCGCGTTGCCTGCGAGTTCGCACTCGATTCCCCGGACTTTTCACGGTCGCCGACCCTGTTTTTTCTCTGATTTGTCAGGGTGAGCGGTTATCGGATGGTTGAATCCCCTCGCGCGGACCGATAGCATCCCTCGTCATGCTTACACGGCCTGCCCTCATGATTTGTTCGATTCTCCTGGCGGCGCTCTCGACCGGTTGTCGCACAGACGCCGGCGCGGACGAGACCGAACTTCCGCGCATCGCCAAGGATCGCATGCTCCCCGCTTCGGAACTTGATCATCTCAACGATGCCGGGTGGAAGGAACAGGTCGGCGACAAGCTCGGCCTCTGGGTGTCCGTCGCGCGGCAGCAACTCATCGGCATCGAGGCGGGCCGCGTCAAATTTGTACATACCTGCTCGACCGCCGAAAAGGGCGTCGGAAGCCGAGAGAATTCCTACCAGACGCCACTGGGATGGCACTTCATCGACGAGCGCATCGGCCAGGAACTGCCGTGGGGCGCCGTCCTCGTCAGCCGGCGATACACCGGTGAAAACTGGAAGCCGGGCGACGAGACCACCAAGGACCTGGTGCTGACGCGCATCATGTGGCTTCGCGGTCTTGAACCCGGGAAAAACCAGGGCGAGGGCATCGATTCGCACGACCGGTTCATCTACATCCATGGCACGCCGGCCGAACACAAGCTCGGCACGCCGGCCTCGATGGGGTGCATCCGACTTTCCAACGACGATGTCATTTCACTTTTCGACCAGACAAAGACCGGCACGCGGGTTCTGATCACCGAGTGGTAGAGCCATTCGATGGATGACGTGAGGCGGAATTGCATCCGCGTCCGCGTCCATGTCGACGTCTTCATCCGCGTTCTCAATTCACTTCGTCTGTCCTTCCCTTCCCCGAAGGGGATTCACGTCATTTGCCGTGGGTGCAACCCACGGAATACGAGCCTCATGATCCTTCGACCCTGAAAGGGCTGTACTCTCGCTCGGCAAATGCCGATTCGAATCCGCCTCGGCCGTGCCCAAGGGGCGGTCGATTAGTTTCTCGCTCGCTTCGCCCGAACCCGCCGATAAGTCGAATCCGCTCCACCCAAACCCGGGAAACGGCCGCCCCGACTCAAACTTTGCATCATCCGCCCGCGTAGGAACTGGGGGGCGATCCCCGGGGTGGGAGGAACCGCGCCTTTCGATATAATCCACAGGCGGGCGGCGCTCGAAATCCAGCGCTCGCGGAGCATAAAGTCCGCGAGACGCGCCGCTTATGAACCGAAACTGTGTTTACAAATGCCGACATCTGCCGGTCCGTCGGAGCATCACCGGCCGACCGGTTTTGGGACCCATCGGCCGGGAGCACGCGCCCCGGCGGAACGACCCTATGCCGACCGCGGTCAAAGACAGAATGAACTCCTATCGATCGTTCGCCATGATTGCAGCGGCGCGCGGGTTTTGCATGTCGGCCTGCCTCGCGGTCCTCGCGCTGTCGGGTTGCGACGACAAGGCCGAACCGAGCACGCCGAGACAGAAGGCGCGGCCGACGGCCCGCAATGTCGTGCTCATCGTTGTCGACACCCTTCGCGCCGACAAACTCGGCTGCTACGGAAACTCGCTCGGCCTCACGCCCAAAATCGACAAGCTCGCCGAAGAGGGCTTTCGTTTCGACTTCGCCTACGCCCATGCGCCGTGGACGCTCCCGTCGACCGCGTCGCTGCTCACGTCGGCCTATCCGCAGCAGCACGGCGCCGGCGGCAGCAACGGCGAGTTCGACAAGTTCACGGGGATCAACAAGGACGTTCGAACGCTGGCCGAGTGTTTCTGGAGCCAGGGTTACGACACCGCGGCGATCGTCAACGTTCTCTTTCTCGCGCCGAAGTTCGGCCTCAACCGCGGCTTCGACACCTATGACTTTCAGCAACAGGGCGCCTCGCAGGCCAACGATCGCAAGGCAACCGAAGTCACTGACTGGGCGATCAACTGGATGAAGGAGCACGGCAAGTCGAAGGACGGCCGGCCGTTCTTTCTGCTCGTTCATTACTTCGATCCGCATCTTCAATACGATCCGCCCGAGAAGTTCCGTCAGAAGTACGCTTTGCCCGAGGACAAAACGGCCGATCCGACGCTGTTCGGCAGCGCGGCCGACATGTTGAAGTTCCGCGCCGGCGGAATACCGGTCGATCAGATTCCGCTGAAGCGGCTCGAGGCGCTCTACAACGGCGAAATCGCCTACACGGACGAGGAAATCGGGCGACTGCTGGGAGAGATGAAGAAGATGTCGCTGGATGAGAACACCGTCGTGGTGCTGACATCGGACCACGGCGAGGAGTTCTTCGACCACGGCGGCTACGAACACGGCCATACGCTGTACGACGAGATGATCCGCGTGCCGCTCATCATTCGCAGCAAAGGCGATCTTAAGCCCGGCTTCTCGGTGAGAAACGTGGGTCACATCGACGTTGCGCCGACGCTGTGCAGCCTGGCGGACGTCGCCCCTGAGAGCATCTTTCAGGGACGCGATCTCGTCACACTGATGCGCGAGTCGAAGCTCGAAAAAGACGAGCCGGTCTTCAGCCAGGGCAACATGTGGGGCGGCATGCTTCGCGCCTATCGCGACGGGCGGTTCAAGCTCATCAAACGGCCTGTCGCGCGGGAGCTGTACAACATTCTTGGCGACCCGATGGAAAAGAAAAACCTCTGCGGCGACGCGGATTTCAGCGCGAAATGTGACGAATACGAAACACTCCTGGATGACTTCGGCGTGAAGATCGGGACGCGGCCGGGCATCAATGTCGCGTTGACCAAAGACGAAGAAAACCAGGCCATTAAAGGCGGCTATGCGGGCGGGAAGAAGTCCGCATCCGGAAACCCCGATGCCGATGTCGAAGCTGGAGACGCCGCGACGAGTCAGCCGGCCGATGGGAGCAAGTCTTGATGCCGTTCATTACTAACATCAAATGCCGGGCGGTCCTCGGCATCTTGTCGCTCGCGCTCATCGTCGCCGTCGTCGGCTGTGACAAGCCCGACACGCGCGGGCAGGGCGTTCCAAGCGTGTTTGTCATCGTTCTCGACGCCGCCAATGCCGAGTATT
The DNA here is from genome assembly GCA_938008425.1 of uncultured Planctomycetaceae bacterium. GTDB lineage: Bacteria > Planctomycetota > Phycisphaerae > UBA1845 > UTPLA1 > JADJRI01. The sequence goes on from CALLKH010000185.1 coordinate 17,730, forward strand.
TCGGCTGCTACGGCGACCCAGACAATACGAGCCCGAACATCGACGCCTTCGCCGCCGAATGCGTGGTTTTTGAAAACGCCTACAGCCAGACCGCGACCACCGTTTCGTCCACCGCGAGCCTCATGACCGGCACGCGGGCGACCACGCATCAGATGACTGACAAGACGGTCCTTCGCAGCGATCTGGCGACGATGCCCGAAGCCCTGACGAATCAGGGCATGACCTGCTACGGCGTCATCGGCAATCCGTTCGCCGGCGCGCCGGCCACTGGGCTCAATCGGGGCTATGCCGAGTGCATTGAAGTGTATGCGCTCGAGGCGCTTCAGAAGACGCGGCAGAGCGAGGAAAGCAGCAAGTTCAAGGTGACGCTGCCGGAGGATATCAACGAGCAGGTCGAGAAGCTGTTGCCGAAGATCAAGTCCAACGGCGTGTTCTCCTACATTCACATTCTCCAGCCGCACAAACCCTATACGCCGCCGGACAAGTACCTTGAGAAGTTCGGCTGTCGCTACACGGATTGGGATCATCTACACGACAAGTGGATGAACTCGCATCGGACGGGCAAGGTCGATTCGGAGACAATCAAAGACCTTGAGGCGCGGTATCGCGCCAACATCGCGTACGTGGACGAGGCGGTGGGCGAGTTGCTTAAAATGCTCAAGAAGGCCGGGCTTTATGACGACTCGCTGATTATTCTCACCTCCGATCATGGCGAGGCGTTCTTCAAGCATCGCTTCTTCGGCCACAACGCGACGCTTTACGATGACATGACGCGCGTTCCCCTCATGATCCGTTTCCCCAGGAATCAGAAAGTCGCCCCGCGGCGAATGATGCAGCTCGCCGAAACGATTGATCTCATGCCGACGATTTTCGACTACCTCGGCCTCGACGCCCCGGATGTTCACGAGGGCGACAGCCTGTGGCGGCTCATCGCCGGTGCTAAGAAGAATCTTCCCGGCCCGGAGGTCATCACCTGCACCATTCAGCGGACCCGGCATGCGGTGCGCATCGAGGACTACAAGTACATTTACAACCAGTCGTCGGCCGAGGAACTCTACGACCTTCGCCACGATCCCTACGAACAGCACAACCTCGCGAGTGAAAAGCCGGAGGCCTTAAAAAGGCTGCGGGAGTTTCTCAGCTCCCGGGTGAATCTTCTGTCGGGTGTTGCGGTTGCGGGAAACAGTAAACTGCGCGACGATCCGGCCATGGATGCCATTCTGGACAGTCTCGGCTATGCCGGCGGCGCCAACGAGGAGTTGATCGACCATTCGCGACCCGAGGGTGCGACGACACAGCCGACGACGCGACCCGCGACAACGGCACCGGCCGATCTAGAACCGGCGACGACCCAGCCGGCGGCAGCAATCGATCAAGAGGGAGATTCTGATTGTTAGTCGGCGCCGCTCATCCCATCGCCCATCTCTACCTGGTGAATTGCCCGTGACGATCGGTTCAAGCGAAAGCAGCTCAGTCCCGCCTTCGAAACCACAGGACGGCGACGCCGTGCCCTCCGGCGGATCCGCGCAGATCGCCGAGGGTCGCAGTTCGGCCGCGATCGCCGATGATGTACGGCGATTCGGAAGTCTTCAGGGTGCGCCGCTTCGCGCGTTGGATTACGCCCTGTTCGCCGCGGTGTTTCTGGTCGCGCTCGCTCTCAGGATCATCTACCTCGTGATGATCTCAAAGAGCCCGCTCTTTGACAGTCCCATCCTCGACGCCGAGGCCCACGATCGCTGGGCCCGCGCCATCGCCGAGGGGGAGCCGTTCTTCACCGGCGCCTACTTCAAGGCCCCGCTATATCCCTGGCTCCTGGGCGTCATCTACAAGCTCACCGGCGGCGACTACATGGCGCCGCGCGTCGTACAGATCATCATGGGTTCGCTGGGTTGCGGATTCGTCTTTTTGCTCGGTCGCGAGACCTTCAATCGCGCCGTCGGCGCCATTGCCGGGTTTTCCGCGAGCTTGTACTGGTTGATGATCTACTACGACGCCGAATTGCTGCTCGAGCCGCTCAGCATTTTTCTCGCGCTCGTCAGCCTCTGGCTCATCTTTCGCGCAGCCGCACGAAAGTCCGTGGGACTGTGGGCGCTGGCCGGTCTGTTCATGGGGCTCTCGGCGATCACGCGGCCAAACGTACTGGTGTACATGCCCCTGATCGCGCTCTGGATACTCTGGATCGATCGCGAGTCGTTCGGCAGGGCCTTCGTTCGTGCCGCAGTCTGGTCCGTCGCGTGCCTCATTCCGATCCTGCCGGTGACAATTCGAAACTACGTCGTCGGCGATGATTTCGTGCTCATCGCCTCGCAGGGCGGGCCGAATTTCTACATCGGCAACAATCCCGGCTCCGACGGCTACACCGCCTCGCTCCCCGGCTCTCGAAGCACCTGGATCGACGGCATCGCCGACTGGACGTCGACCGCCGAACAGGAACTGGGCCGCAAGCTCAAGCCCTCTGAAGTGGATCAGTTTTTCTATGACAAGGGATGGGCCTTCATCCGTTCCAATCCCAGGGCGGCCTTTGATCTCAATTTCGCCAAGCTTCAGCTTTTCTTCTATGAATGGGAGATCCCGAACGACTCGGATCCGACGTCGATCGCGAAAATTCATGCACCGTTCCTGCTGTCGCTCCCGATTCGCACGGGGCACATCCTGGCGATTGCGCTGGTCGGATTTTTTCTCGCATTGCTGGGCGACGGCAAGCGATTGCTTCCATTGACTGCCTTCGTCGCAATCTACACCGCCACCGTCGTGGCCTTCTTTGTCTGCGCGCGATTTCGCGTTCCAGTCATGCCGTTCGCACTCGTTCTCGCGGCGGTGGTACCGGTTCGGCTCTGGCGGGCGGTTCGAGCGCAGGACTGGCGGTTTGTCGTCGGCGTCGGCGTATTCGTTTATCTCGCCTGGATCGTCGTCAATCGCGGTGTGCCGGAATCCGTGCTGAACAAGTACGAAGCGGTGACCTACCAGCGAAACGGCTTGAAGCTTGCTGAAAAGGGCTTGCCCGGCGGGCTTGAGGCCTTCAATCGGGCGCTCGAACTCGATCCGAAGTGTGTGGATGCCCTGTCGTCTCTCGCGTATTACGAACTCGAACGCGGCAATCACGAGGCGGCAATTCGCCGATTCTACGAGGTCATTGAGCTGAGTCCGCAGATGGATATCTACACCCACTTCGCCAGCGCGCTCGCGCATCGCGGGCGATGGGAGGAGTCCATCTTGATCCTGCGCAAGGGACTTGAGCACCTGCCCGGCTACCTCGACCTCAAGAGAAAGCTCGCGTTCATTCTCGCGACTTGTCCGATCGATCGCCTTCGCAACGGCCCCGAGGCGATTCGACTGGCCGAGGACGTGGCGGGCGTTGGTGAGGAGTTTCCTCAGACGTACGACACACTCGCCGTCGCATACGCCGAGGTCGGTCGTTTTGATGACGCGGTTCGCGCTGTGACCAAGGCCCTCGAAATCGCGACCCGGCTTGGCATGTTGGATGCGGTTGAGCAAACTCGGGCGAGGCTCGAGCTGTTTAAGCAAAAACGGCCCTTCAGACAAAGCGTCGGCCTTGAAAAGTCCATCGACTGACCAGCGCCGAACCGTTGACAGCCTGCAAAACGGGCGACGGCGTCCGATAGCATGGCAAGCCGCCTGCCGATCAGCTGCACTGGCCAATCGGGCGAGCTTTTGAGAGAATGAGGCGCTTCGAGCGGAACCCGCGTTGGCGGGGACGACAGCTGATCCGGCGGGAGAACACGTTCCCGAACGACCCTGGAGACCATGGTGAATCAAGTTGCCGCACAGTCAAAACCCAATGAGGCCGCGCCGGTGGCGAATGCGATCGTCGGCCTGCTGATCGCCAACGCCACGGTCTTCGTCTCCAGCTTCTGCATCATGGTGCTCGAACTGGTCGCCGGCCGCGTGATTACGCCGTACGTCGGCACCTCTCTCTATACATGGACCTCGATCATCGGCATCGTGCTCGCCGGCATCGCGGTGGGAAACTACTTCGGCGGCCGCCTCGCAGACCGATTTGCGACCAGTCGCACCCGCGCCAAGAGGGTGCTGGCGATCTTGTTCATTTTGGCCGGCGTCATCGCGGCCGGCATCGGGTTTTACAACTCGTTCTTCGGCACCATGCCGTTTCTCAAGAATCTTGACGAACCCCGGCTTCGTATCGCCCTGCATGTGACGCTCGTCTTCTTCCTGCCGTGCTTCGTCATCGGCCATATCAGTCCCGTCGTCGCGAAGTCCGCCCTCGACCTGGGGCTGCTCGTCGGCCGCACGATGGGAAGCGTGTATGCCTGGGGCGTCGTCGGGAGCATCATCGGAACATTCATGACCGGCTTCTTCTTCGTCGCGGTGATGAAGACGTCGACGATTATTCTCTCGGTTGCAGCCCTGCTCGTCGCGATGGGCGTGCTGTACGGCATCGCGTCCGTCGGCCCGCCGAAGAAGGCGTGACGCGATCGGGCGTCGGCGGCCTGCGATCCGCGACGATGAGCGAGTCCCGTCTGCGATGCGTGTCGCGATTGAGTCCATCAGGAAATGTCACACAACCCCAAACTTAGCCAGGACATTCGACCGCATCGTCGCGTTTTTCGATGCGTGCTGCTCGCGGCCGCATTTTTTCTCACGTGCACATCCATCGCGGATGCCTACATCGGCCCCGGCGCGGGGTTCGCCGTCGCTTCGTCGCTCTTCGTCATTTTCTGGACGATCATTCTCGCCGTCATCAATCTGGTATTCTGGCCGTTTCGGTGGATCGTTCGCGCCATTCGCGGGCGGCACGCGTTCGCCCGAAGCGAAATTCAGCGCCTGGTCATCCTCGGCCTCGACGGCATGGAGCATACGCTGGCCGAGAAATACATGGCCGACGGCAAGATGCCGAACCTCAAGCGTCTCGCGGAACTGGGGGGGTACAAGCTTCTCGGCACCACCACGCCGCCGCTGTCGCCCGTCGCCTGGTCGAGCTTTCTCACCGGCGTGAACCCCGGCAAGCACAATATTTACGACTTTCTCAACACCGACCGCCGCAACTATACGCCGTTCCTCTCGTCGGTGGATATTCAATCGCCCACGAAGACGCTGAAGCTCGGCAAGTATGTCATTCCGCTGAACAAACCCGCAATTCGACTGCTGCGCAAGGGCAAGCCGTTCTGGAACACGCTCGGCGAACATGGCATTTTCACCTCGATCATCCGGGTGCCGATCACGTGGCCGCCGGAGAAATGCCGCGGCGTGGTGCTGTCGGCCATGTGCGTGCCCGATCTAAGGGGCACGCAGGGTTTGTTTTCGTTTTACAGTACGCGCAGCGACTCGGCCGAGCACACCGGCGGCGAGCAGATTCGCGTGAAACGCGTCGGCGACACCATTCGCACCGAGATCATCGGCCCGGAGAACAGCCTCAAGCCGTCGGCCGGCGCGATGAAGATTCCGATCACCGTCGAGATCAAATCGAAGGACCTCGCGGTGCTGAAGATCGACGGCGAGTCGTTCGATCTCAGGCCGTATGTCTACACGCCGTGGGTCACGCTCAAATTCAAGGCCGGCCCCGGCGCGACGGTCAGCGGCATCTGCCGGTTCATGCTGGTCTCGATCGAACCCGAGTTTGAACTCTACGCCATGCCGATCAATCTCGATCCCGAAAAGCCCGCAATGCCCATTTCGCATCCGCAGGCTTACAGCACGTACCTCGCCAAGCGCTACGGACCCTATGCCACGCTGGGTCTGGCCGAAGACACATGGGTGTTGAACGAAGGGCTCGTCGACGACGGCGCTTTTCTGGACCAGTGCATTTCCATCGATGCCGAACGCGAGCAGCAGTTCTTCGACGCCCTTGAAAACACAAAACGAGGCCTTTGCGTCTGCGTGTTTGACGGGACCGATCGCATTCAGCACATGTTCTGGCGCTATTTGGATGACACCCATCCGGCACACCCGAAGCGCCTTGACCCGAATTACACGCCTAACGGCTACGAGACCGCCATCGAGGATTTGTACCTCCGAATGGATGAGCTCGTCGGCGAGACGATGAAGCGCACGCTCAAGGACGATAAGACCATGCTCATGGTCATCTCCGATCATGGTTTCAACGCCTTTCGCCGCGGCATCGATCTCAACGTGTGGCTGATCGAAAACGGCTACATGGCGCTCAAGCCGGGCGCGAAACTCGGCTTTCGCTACTTGAGCGAAGTGGACTGGAGCAAGACCCGCGCCTTCGCACTGGGGCTCGCCGGGCTCTTCATCAATGTCAAAGGCCGCGAATCGAAGGGCATCGTCGAGCCCGGCGCTGAGGCCCAGAAGCTCAAGGACGAGATCATCGCCAAGCTGACCGGCCTGAAAGACCCGCAGGACAACCAGCCCGCGATTCGGCGCGTGTTCGACAAGGACAAGTGTTACCAGGGTCCGTTTCGCGACACCGCGCCCGATCTGGTCATCGGTTATCACCGCGGCTATCGCGTTGACTGGGACACCGCCATCGGCAAGGTGACGGATGCCGTTTTCCACGACAACACCAAGGCCTGGAGCGGCGATCACTGCATCGATCCCGAACTGATTCCCGGCGTTTTCTTTTGCAGCCATCGCATTCGAAGCGAATCGCCGCGGCTCATGGATCTCGGCCCGACTGCGCTCAAGCTGTTCGGCGTGAATATCCCCGGCAACATGGACGGCCGGCCACTCGACATCGACACCGGCCGACAACCTCCAAAGGGCGCGGTTGCGCCGGCGGTGGCGACGGCATGAGGCTATTTCAGCACATAGGCGAATCACGTTCATTGCTGCTGCGCCGCTTGCCGACGTGCGGCGGGGCGAAATCGACGGTGCGAAGATCGGCGGCACTCATCGGTTTCGCCGGCCTTGCGCTTGTCCTGACTCTCTCATCCGCCGGCTGCGATCGCTCCAGTGCCGCCGATCCGGCATCTGGTAATCTGACCGCGTCGAAGCCGAAAGCGAAGCACAAGAAGACGCTCATACTCGGCTGCGACGGCATGGATCCGAAGCTCGTCCGTCGCCTGATCGACGAGGGCCGTCTGCCCCATTTCGCGAAACTCGAACAGCAGGGCGGTTTCAAGCCGCTGACCACCAGTATTCCGCCGCAAAGTCCGGTGGCCTGGTCCAATTTCATCACCGGCGCCAATCCCGGCGTGCATGGCATTTACGATTTCATCCAGCGGGATCTCGACGCGAAGCGGGAAGGGGCCAACGTTCGCGCCCGGCAGTCGACGACGATCGACATTCCCGCCGCGGAGCCGCTCTTCGAATTCCCCCTGAACGACTATCGATTCACCTCCGCCGACCTGAATCCCTTCGCCGTCGGCGTTCAGCCGGTGTTGACTCGCGCGGGCGTGCCGTTCTGGGATTATCTCGACGAACGCGGCATTCCGATTCAGATGTACAAGCTCGCCGCAAACTATCCGCCCAGCGAATCGAAGCATGGCCACATGTGCTGCCTGGCCGGGATGGGCGTGCCCGATGCGCTCGGCACGCTCGGCACCTTTCAGCACTTCAGCACGGAGTATTCCACGAAGCAGGACGTGAAGGGTGGCCGCCACGATCGCATCCGCATGGACCTGCAAAATGGCGGGTATGTCATCTATCTCAAGGGCCCGCCCAACTCGTACAAGCCCGTCAGCCGCCGGACTGGCCTGCCGCCGGAACTGGAAGTGAGCGTCTATGTCTATCCTGATCCCGATCGACCTTGCGCGAAGCTGGTCTGGACCAACGAGGGCGTCGCGGCGGATCAGACGGTTGAGATCGTGCTGAACGTGGGCGAGTGGAGCGAGTGGAAGGAGATTCACTTTCTGCACACGCCCGCCGGGCCGGTGCTCACGACGATGGTGCGGTTCTATCTCCAGAAGCTCAAGCCCGATCCGGAGTCGCCGGAGATTGCCGTGTTTGTGACGCCGCTGAATTTCGTGCCGACCAGCCCGGCGGCCGTGATCTCCGAGCCGGCCGGGTTCGTGAGTGAAATCGGCGAAGCCGTCGGCCACTTTCATACGCAGGGCTTCGCGGAGCAGTTCAACGCGCGATATGAGAACGACCTGAGTGACGCCGAATACAAAGCTCAGGCCGATCTGATCCTCGAGGAGAATTTCGCGCTCATGGACTACGCGCTGAAGCGGTACGTCGATGGCGTGCTCTTTTTCTATTTCTCCAGCACGGACCTTCAGGCGCATATCTTCTGGTGGGATTCGGAGCATCCGCATCCGTTCCGGTCAGCCGCGGATGCCGCCAGGTACATGGGCGTCATCGAGCGGGTATATGAGCGCATGGACGAAGCGCTCGCCAAATGCATGGATGCGCTGGGCGACGATGCGACATACATCGTCATGAGCGATCACGGCTTCGGAAACTTCCGCCGCCAGTTCGGCCTCAACACCTGGCTTCGCAATGAGGGCTACCTCGTTTCAGAGAAGGGGGTGCTGGAGGGCGAGCGCGATGCATCCGGAAATTGGAAATCCTCCACGCGATGGAACAGGACCAAGGCATACGGCCTGGGCCTCAACGGCATTTACCTCAACATCGCGGGTCGCGAGCGGGAGGGCATCGTCCGGCCGGAGGATCGCGTCGCGCTCTGTGAGGAAATCAAGGCCAGGCTGCTGGCCGTCGTCGATCCGGAGAATCCGTCGGTTCATCCGATTCGATATGTCTATCGCCGAGAGGAGTGTTATAGCGGCGACAAGCTGGCGGATGCGCCGGATCTCATCATCGGTTACGAGAAGGACTATCGATGCAGCTGGCAGACCGGCCTCGGGCATTTTGACAGGGAGGTCGTGTTCGACAACAAGGAGGCCTGGAGCGCGGATCACTGCGTCGCGCATGATCTCGTGCCGGGTATTCTGTTGAGCAACCGGAAAATCACGAAGGACGATCCCGCGCTGATTGATGTGGCGCCGTCGATCCTGGCGGAATATGGAATTGAGACGCCGGAGTCGATGGAAGGGCGGCCGATGCTGGGGCCGGGGGGCGGTGGAGGATGATCAGAGACGCCCGCTCAATGACATTGATGCCTGGACTGTGGCATCGGAAGGCGGCCTTTGATTGCTGGTCGGCCGCAGGCACTCATGCCGTGTTCGTGCGCATCAATCGAGCAGTTCCGAGTTGGGCTAGGAAGCCGTTCTTTGATGAACACCGCAGGTCAGGTATCTCCTCGTGGGATGGACGTCACCGCCCGCTCACCCTTGCCCCGGAGGGGCAATGGAGTGTAGCCACGGGTGGAGCATCGCGAGGGCGCAGCCCCCGCGATGCGGAACCCGTGGAAACGGGCGCCCGCGATCGATTCGCCCCGGCAGGGGCGAAGGAATGTTCCGCAGAGCGATTTCATTCGCGTATGCAGACTCCTCCGCCCCTCCGGGGCGGGGTTATGACGCAAGTCACATCTTCCACGGGTTCCGATTCGCTCCACCCGTGGCTACAGCCCATCGCCCCGCAGGGGCGAAGAGGCCCGCTGACAGGGTTTACATCGTTCGAATCTTGGGCGCTATCCTTTGCTCAGCGGGTGGGAGTCGCCGTATCTCCGTATTCGGACTCATTTTCGCTTCATCCGAGAGCGCATTGTTTTTCCCCGGTGAAGCAGCGGAAAGTTGCAGTGGCTGTCGCGGAATCTACTGACACAGCCTCGAACCATTCTTTTGTCATCGCTGCGACATCGACGCCAACGCCGTCGAAGTCGATAACGGAGGACTCACCATGTTCGGTGGAAACGTAAAGATCGAAAAGTCGCTGCTCGAGCGGGTGCGAAAATACGCGGCGGCCGCGGGATACAGCAGCCCCGATGAGTTCATCACCCACGCCATCGAGAAGGAACTGGCCGAACTCGACAAGGTCAAGGGCGGCGGCGACGAGACCGATCCGGCCGTGCTCGAACGCCTGAAGGGCCTCGGCTACATCGAATAGAAGTGCGACGCTCCTTGGACGAGAGTCCGCGCGGTTGAACCGTCCGCGCGATTAGCACGTCGGCCCGGCGCCGCCAAACTCCACTGAATATGGCCAGAATGGAAACCGCTTCGAACATCATCGGCCCTGCGGAGAGCGTACTCGCGAGCTTCATGGGCCCGCCCGTTCACGTCGCGCTCGACTACATCAACCCCGTCATGAACGCCGTGTTCGACGGCCTCTTCATGGTGCTTTCGTTTGCCTCGCCGGCCGTGGTGCTGGTCATCCTCTCGGCGCTGATTGGTGTGCTGATGCTCTTGATCTGGCGGTACACGTCCAATCAGAAGGCCATCAAGGATGTTCGCAACCAGATCGCCGCGCACCTGCTCGCCACGCGGCTGTTCAAGGACAACCTGGCCGTCACCTTTCGCGCCCAGCGGAAAATCGTGACCCAGGCGCTGCGGCTGCTCGTTCATTCGATCAAGCCGATGATCATCATGTTCATTCCGTTCGTGCTGCTCATGTCGCAGATCGGCTACCACTACGAATTCCGCCCGTTTCATCCCGGTGAGCGAATTCACGTCGTCGCGACGCTCAAGCCCGGGCTTGATGACGCCGCGCTCCTCGGCCCCGGTTCGACGCTCAAGCTGCCCGAGGGGCTCTCGGCCGACCGGTTCGATCCCTGCCGGGCGATTCCGATCCGCACGGCCGACTGGCGGCTGACGGCCGATCGACCCGGCGCGTTCCCGCTCGTGTTCGGGCAGGGGAGCGACACCCTCGAGTTGGTGGTTCACGTGTCGGACCCGGCGCAGACGGACGCCGACGGGTTCGTTCGCGTCAGCGCCGTGCGTGGCGGCACGGTGCTCGATCGCGTTCTCTACTCGGCCGATCCGTCAATTCCCGAATCGTCGATCTACGAATCGATCCAGGTTCGCTATCAGCACCGCACGACGCCGATACTCGGCTACAAGGTTCACTGGCTGCTGTCGCTGTTCGTGCTGTCGATCGTGTTCGCGCTGGTGTTCAAGCCGTTCATGAAGGTGCATATTTAAGATTTGGCGATTTGGCGATTTCGTGATCTGGTGATCTGGTGATCTGGTAAAGATCGATGTGGCACCGATTTTCAATCGGTGTGGGGTGTCACAGGTTTCCAACCTGTGATGCTTCGAGGCCGGTCGCTGGTGCTCGCTGGTGCGAGATTCCCATCTCGCACCCACTCCGCCCGGAATCCTCTCCGGTAAGTCTGATCGGCGCTACCGGGGAGAGTTACCGGTGAAGGGATTCACCTGGGTAGTGCGTGCGAGAGAGGATTCTCGCACGAGCGGCATCTCGCGCTCACCATCGCCCTGGCGGGCGGCGGCTAGCCGGGGTGCCGCCGCCGCCGTCTATGAGGGGTATCAGTCGCCGTCGCGAATATTGATTTCAGTCGTAATCAGTCATGATCATGGCTGTCGTGGTCATGATCGTCGTCGGCATCGTCATCATCGTCGTCGTCATCCCCATCATCATCATCGCCGCCGCCTTCGTGCGTGCGGCCGTCGGGCATGATGATGATCTCGTGCTGCTTCATTCCCTTGCGATACTCGACCTCGTAGTAGAACGCCGTCATCTTCTCAACGTGGATCGCCGCGTCGGCGCCGGCGATTTTCTTCGCGGCGTCCACCACCGCCTTCGGCACGGCCGAGAGGCTGACCGATTCCTCGATCTCCATGAGCTCGCCGTCGGCCGTGACCTTTGCCTCCTTCTTTCCCGCGCCGTCCTTCCACTCGGCCTCGTAGTAGGTGATGCCGTTCGCCTTCTCTTCCTCGAATCCCATGAGTTTGGCATCCTTCGCCACGGCCTTCAGCGCCGCCAGCGCGGCCGCCGGCACCTCGGATTCCTTGACCTTTCGCTCGCTCTCCTCGCCCGGACCGGTGAATGCAAAGACGCCGGCCGTCAGTGCGGCTGATGACAAGGCGGCGATGCAGGCAGTGAATACCAGGTTCTTTTTCATCGTCGTTCTCCCATTCATGAGGTCGCGCCGTTGCCGAAGTACGCCACTCGGCGGAGGCGGCCGAAATTGATTGCGGTGTGTGCGTGATGAGGCATTACTGAGCCTCGGGAACGGAAGTGAACGGTAATCAAAGCGGCCCAGGATCGCCAGCATTTTCCGTTTTCGCCTTCATGGCCGCGGGAGGATGCTTGATGACGTGAATTCAGCAGCACAACAATCGAACCGCATCGCGCCGCGGCTTTTCGCTTCGCTCAGGCGATTGACCGGCGAAGAGGTCTGCGGGGCGGACCGCAGAATGCAATGGCGAATGCCTGCCGAAGCGGGCTTTCGGGCTCCCGGCGTTCGGGCCGGAGAGAGAGGAAGGATGGATGGATCGGAAACCAAGCCTGAGCCTGTCCTGATTTGGCGGAGGGTGTCAAGGGTACGCCGGCTTCCGTGCCTTAGTCCTCAGTGAGAACGAACTGTTTTTCTCGATTCGATGGCACGATGAAGAGAAAACTGCTGGGTACTTGAGCCTAGATTCTTTGGAGTTTCGCGAGCGCCTTTACGGCCTTTGTCCGCGTGAATTCGTATGCGTCGAACCGGCATTCGGTCAACAAATCCTCTGTGGCCGCTCCATGTTCTATCAAGAGCTCGACGACCCTTCCCCGGCATGCAGAGCATGGCGTATGATCATAGATCCACTTCAAAATCTCATCGCGGCGGCGAGTGATTTGGTCCCGGCAGAGGTCAATGAGATCCATGGCCATCCAGTGGAACACATCGATGTCGTTCTGCTTCTGCTGGATAGTCGCGGCGTCGCTGAGCGTCGCTAGAATGAGATTCTCATCACCCGGTTGAAAGTTCGCGTGCAGCAATTCGAACTGTGGCGCCTTGCGTTCAATCGATTGTTCGAAGAGCGCCCTGACATCTGCATGTTGAACCCGGCTTAATGCCTTCAACGCGTGACGGCCGATCATGCCCCGGTCCGATTCCGCCAGACGAAATAACGGCTTGAGATCCAGCGGGTAAGATCGCGCCATGAAGATGCGGAGCAGAAGTCTGATGCGTTGTCGTTCCGTCGCGCGAATGAGGTCCTCCGCAGCCATTCGAAGGTCATCATCCGACGCCTGTCTCGCCCAGCGCTGTACGTATGCCAACGCGCCGGGCACGTCCTGGATTAAGTCAGGAAATGACAACCCCACGATTTTGTCGGCCACTTCTTCGGGCGATAAGCTGGTTGGGATTCCTGGTTGCACATCCTCTCGCTTGCAATCGGAGGCGAGGAATGCGAGATGCACCGGGTCGTCGGGCGGGAGAGATCTCAACCATGATTCCAATGCGGCGACATCAATCCCGAGATAATCGAATTCGCACGGATCGATTTTCTTGAAGTCGGAGAGCCCGCGTTCGGAAATCACCTCGCTGAGCAACCTTGCGCCGCGCTTTAATCCCTCCAGTCCGTCAAGTTCGGCGGTGGATCCCAGGATCGCCTCAGGCTCATTAATGTCAAATCTACGCAGTTTCTCATAGATCGATTCACCGGCGTCGTCGTCGCCGGTTCGGGCGATGAACGAGACCACTTCCAGCATGGACGAGACATCATGAGCGTCGGAGGACTTGAGCATTGCCTGAATCAATCGATGTTTGATTCTTTGCCAGCCTCCGGAAGCGTGCAGCACGAGCAGCAGGTAGCTCTTCCGTGTGCCTTCAACTTGGGAGTCGTATGAATAATTGTGCGTCACAGCGTGCAGGATCTCGTCCTCATACGCCACTTCAGGGTGATTTCGAAGATGCAGGATGGCTCGGCCGTAGCCCATGTTGA